>NZ_JBYVJX010000005.1:0-251019 GCF_058147125.1 Polaribacter sp. 2405UD43-2
CAGGTTTTAGAAAAGCGAAAAGGAATTTTTAAACATCAATCACAAAAAGATGGTGTTGTATTTCAAGGAGCAGATAGTAGAGAGTTTTGGCAGAGAGCAGAAGACAGAAATCAAGAAACAGCCAATATATATGATGAATTAGGATTGGCTCATTATGCCGCTATGGAAGCTTTTGTGAGATGGGAATACTAAAAACTTCTAATGAAAACTCAATAATATTAATAAAACGAAAGATGTAAAGATTGATTTTTTAGAACAGTAAATTTATCTATGAAAATCGATTACAGAACCGATAATTAGAATTATATTAAAAAATAGAACCATATTTATATGGTTCTATTTTTTTAACTTTGAATACTTTTATTTTTTGTATTATGAAATTTCAACATATTTTTTTATTCGTTTTCAGCATCTTTATCAATTCAACCTTTGCTCAAAAAACTTATTATATTCCGGGTTCTGGAGTAAAAGTGAAAGAATTATCTTTCGAAGCAACATCATTATTAACAGAGAAATTTAATTATGGTTTAGGTTGGGCAGGAAGTGGGTTTGGTCTTTCTGGAACTCAAAGAGGAGCGCCAGAAATAATTTCTGTAATGGCAAATCCTCAAAAAGTTTCATCATCAGGAAATCAAGTTTTGGCATTTAGGTCTAAAGAAAGAGATAACGCTTGGTATACAGAAAACCCATCAGCAACAGGAACAACAGTATATGGTAACGCAGATACAGAAACACAAGATGATTTTTTTATGTACGGAGAATCTTGGGTATCTGCAGATAAACCTTCTGTAATGATGCATGTGTTTTTACCAAATTCATTAGGCGCAGGTGGTGTTAGTTCTTTGAGAATGCCAGTAAAATACAACAATTCTACTATTAATTCTTGGCCAGGCATTTGGTGTTATGGAGCTGAAATATATTTAAGAGGTCCTGGAAGATCAGATATTAAAATTACAACAAATGCGCCAAATGGAGGAAAAAATACTTGGTGGACACTTGGTTTATCAATAACTCCAACAGGAGACATTCAATATTATGCAACTCCTAACTATGTAACCACTTTAACAAGCGATCATTGCATTGGGTTTAATAGCGAAATAAGTCCTGCAAATGGGCACAATTACAATCCTGTTGATAAAAATAGAGATGCTATAATTATGTCTTCTAACAGAAACTTATCGCAAACACCAACCTTAATAGATCGCTTATACTATACTAAAGGAACAACAACTCAAGTTCTAAATGTAAAAAACAATAAGATTGCTTCTTTAAAAATATATCCTAACCCAACCACAAACTATATTTTTATTAAAGAATTACAAAGTAAGAAGCTATATAAAATTGTTGACAATTTAGGAAGAATTGTTAAAACTGATTTTATAAGTTCAACAAGTAACAGAATAAACGTAAATACCTTGTCTAGAGGAGTTTATTTATTAGTTATTGATAAATACAGTGCTAAAACGTTTATAAAAAACTAATTTTTTACACTAAACAGAGCCGAATCATACTTTTATTTTTAGCTATGAATTCACAAATTTTTTACTTTAATTATTAATTTCAATTATAAAAACCAAAAGTTTTTATAATTAACGTGAGTTTGATATATTATTTATTGATAATCAATTAGTTATTTGTTTTTTGGTGCGCAAATGTCATTCAGATGAAGAATGAGGAAGAATCTCATTAAGATTGAGATTTCTCATCACTCGTACTTCGTTCTTTCGAAATGACAAAACACTGATAATAAGAAATATAGTACCTCAATATAATTCTATGTTATATCGAACTCACGTTATTTATCAAAATTATTTTTGAATAGTCATCTATAAATTCGTGGCTAAAGTTTGTAGTATATTTCTTTTTTAAAAAAGTATGATTTTGCCCTAATACATTTAAACAATTTTCTTTTTACCATAAATTTTTATCAAAAGAGGGTATTATATTTCATTTTAATAACCTGTATTTATATACAAAAAAATACAAATCATCTTTAACCTTGTTTTAACAATTTTTTTTTTGTTAAAATTGTAGCTTTGTTTTTCGTAAAAAATAACACCTAATACAATATTACAATGGATGTAGATGTAAGAGCTATTAATGAGAAAATTGAAAGAGAAAGTGCCTTTATAGATATACTTACTTTAGAAATGAATAAAGTAATTGTGGGGCAAAAACAAATGATAGAAAGTTTGTTAATTGGTCTTTTAGGCAATGGTCATATTTTACTTGAAGGAGTTCCAGGGTTGGCAAAAACATTAGCAATTAATACCTTGTCAAAAGCGGTTCAAGGTAGTTTTAGTAGAGTTCAGTTTACACCAGATTTATTGCCTGCAGATGTTGTTGGAACTATGATTTACAATATGAAGGTAAATGATTTCTCCATTAAAAAAGGACCTATTTTTGCAAATTTTGTTTTAGCTGATGAGATAAACAGAGCGCCAGCAAAAGTGCAATCGGCATTATTAGAAGCAATGCAAGAACGTCAAATTACCATTGGCGATACTACTTTTAAATTAGATGAACCTTTCTTGGTAATGGCAACTCAAAACCCAGTAGAACAAGAAGGAACCTATCCTTTACCAGAAGCGCAAGTAGACAGGTTTATGCTAAAAGTTGTTATAGATTATCCAAAATTACAAAACGAGCAAATAATTATGCGTCAGAATTTATCGGGTAGTTTTGCCGCTGTTAATCCTGTAATTTCTGTAGACCAAATTTTAAAAGCAAGAGAAGTTATTAATGAGGTTTATATGGATGAAAAAATAGAAAAATACATTCTCGATATTATTTTCGCAACACGTTATCCAGAAAAATATAACTTACCACAATTAAAAGATTTAATCAGTTTTGGAGCTTCACCTCGTGGAAGTATCAATTTAGCAAGAGCCGCTAAATGTTATGCTTTTATAAAACGAAGAGGCTATGTAATACCAGAAGATGTTAGAGCGGTAGTTTTTGATGTTTTGCGACACAGAATAGGAATTACTTACGAAGCTGAAGCAGAAAATGTAACTTCTGTAGACATTATTAATTCTATTATTAATGAAGTTGAAGTGCCTTAAATAGCTCTTAGCATTTAGCATTTAGCAATTAGCAAACAGCGAAAAGCCAACAGCTTAAAAAAATGAATACCAAAGAAATACTCAAAAAAGTTCGTAAAATAGAGATTAAGACAAGACGTTTGTCTGATCATATTTTTGGAGGTGAATATCACTCATCTTTCAAAGGGCGAGGTATGACTTTTTCTGAAGTAAGACAATATCAATTTGGCGATGATGTTAGAACCATAGATTGGAATGTTACTGCGCGTTACAACCAACCTTATGTAAAAGTTTTTGAAGAAGAACGAGAGTTAACAATGCTATTAATGGTAGATGTTTCTGGTTCAGAATTATTCGGAACATCCACTCAATTTAAAAAAGAAACCGTTACAGAAATTGCAGCAACATTGGCTTTTTCTGCAACTCAAAATAACGACAAAGTCGGATTGATTTTATTTTCTGATGACATCGAATTATACATTCCTCCAAAAAAAGGAAAAAGTCACGTGTTAAGAATTATTAGAGAATTAATCGAATTTAAACCCAAAAGTAAAAAAACAGATATCTCTGCAGCGTTAAAATTTTTATCTAGTGTGATGAAAAAAAGAGCCATCGTTTTTTTATTATCCGATTTTATGGACGATGATTACGAAAAAACATTAAAAATAGCAGGCAAAAAACACGATTTAACAGGTATTAGAGTGTATGACAAACACGATGAAGAAATTCCGAATTTAGGAATGGTGCCAATGTTAGATGCAGAAACGGGCAATATTCAATTAATAAACACATCCTCTAAATCTGTAAGAACAAGTTACAAAGCAAATGCTTTACGATTATCAGACTATTATTTAAATATGTTTAAAAGAAGTGGCGCAGGTACTATTAATACTAGAGTTGATGAAAGTTATGTAAAAAAATTATTAGGTTATTTTAAACATAAAGGAAGATAAAAAAAGCCCATCTTAATCTTCCCAAAGGGAAGAAACAGTTGTGGAAAATCAGACAGGAAACAGTAATAATGAAAAATTAGAAATTGAAAAAAAGTAACATAAATATCGATTTTCAAAAAAGTGATAAAAAATCGCAAGCCAAGTGCTTTCTTTTCTTCGGAAAAAGAGTTAGAGAGATAGGCCTTTTCTTTTTTCTTTTTTCTCTTTTCTGTTTTTCTACTTTTGCTCAAGAAGGAATGGTAAAAGCGGAGATTGACACCACAAATATTAGAATTGGTGAGCAGTTTCATCTTAAAATTTCTGTAAACGAAACACAAAATGTTATTATTCCTAAACTTCAACTTACAGGATTAGAAATTGTAGATTCTACTAAAGTTGATACAATTAAAAACAAGTTAATCAGAAAATATATTTTAACAGGTTTTGATAGCGGCGCATTTTACATTCCGCAACAACAAATCTTTGTAAAAAATCAAGCATATTTAACAGATTCATTATTAATAAACGTAGCAACAATTGCTATTGATACGACTAAAGTGAAGAAATTTCCAATCAAATCTATAAAAGCAGAGCCCTATACTTTTGATGATTTTAAAATCTATTTATATCTTATTTTAGCAGCTTTGGCAATTATTGGTTTTTGGATTTATTGGTTTGTCATCAGAAAACGAAAAGAAATTGAAGAAGAACCAACATACAAAGCTTTACCACCTTATGAAGAAGCCATTTATCGTTTAAATGAATTAGATGAAAAACTGTTGTGGCAAAACAATAAAATAAAACAATATTATTCTGAATTAACAGAAATTGTAAGAGGTTTTATAGAACGAGAATTAAACGTACCAGCATTAGAAAAAACAACTGACGAGGTTTTAGAAATGCTAAAAGACTTTAAAGATTCTGAGGTAATTGTTACCTCGCAAGATACTATTGATAAACTAAAAAGTTTATTGTGTGAAGCAGATTTAGTAAAATTTGCAAAATCGAAACCACTTGCTTTAGAAATTGAAGAAGATAGAAAAGATGCAGAAGATATTGTGAGCAATTTAAAACCTAAACCAATGGTAGAAGAAAAAGACGCAGAAGATGAATTGGAGTAATTTTGAATTTCATAATCCCGAGTTTTTGTGGTTACTAATAAGCATTCCATTATTGGCAATTTGGTATTTTTTTATGTGCAAAAAAGATGCCGCTGTTTTAACAATGCCAAGTGTTAAAGGTTTTAAAGTAGATTCCTTTTTATCAAAATTAAAACCATTTTTGTATGTATTAAGATTGTTAGCCTTAGCGGCAATTATTGTGGCTTTGGCAAGACCAAGAAATGTATCTGTAAGCAAAAAAACAAAATCTAATAGAGGTATAGATATTGTAATGGCAATAGATGTTTCTGCCTCTATGTTGGCCAGAGATTTAAGACCCAATAGATTAGAAGCGTTAAAAAAAGTGGCGGTAAATTTTGTAGATAGAAGACCCAATGACAGAATAGGAATTGTAGTTTATGCTGGCGAAAGTTTTACACAAACACCTATTACTAGTGATAAAGGAATTGTAAAACGTACAATTTCTGAACTAAAATGGGGGCAATTAGAAGGCGGAACAGCCATAGGAATGGGTTTAGGTTCTGCAGTAAATAGGCTAAAAGAAAGTACTGCAAAAAGTAAAGTGATTATTTTATTAACGGATGGTGTAAATAATTCTGGAAATATAGACCCAAGAACTGCCACAGAGTTAGCAAAAGAATTAGGAATTAAAACCTACACAATAGGAATTGGAACCAACGGAATGGCAGATTTTCCTTGGAGCAGAGACCCAAGAACAGGGAAGTTAAATTTTAGAAAACAACAAGTTGAGATTGATGAAGCTTTGCTAAAAGAAATTGCTTCAGAAACGGACGGAAAATATTTTAGAGCAACAAACAATACCTCTTTAAAAGAAATTTATAATGAAATTGACAAACTCGAAAAAACAAAAATAGAAGAATTTAAGTATTATAATTATCAAGAAAAGTACAGGTTTTTTGTCTTTTTAGGATTAGGATTGTTATTATTTGAATTTGTTTTAAGAAGCACAATTTTTAAGAGTTTTATATAAAATATTGTGTAAATGTTGAATTGTTTAAATGTGTAATTGTAAAAAAGATGTATGTATTTTCATTTGAGAAATTAAAAGTATGGCAAGAAGCTATTGATTTATCAGTAGAAGTTTACAACATATCAAAAAGTTTTCCTGCTAATGAAAAATACGGAGTTACAAGTCAATTAAAAAGAGCAACAAATTCGATTGCTGCAAATATTGCAGAAGGAACATCAAGAATAACAAGTAAAGACAAAGCACATTTTTCAACAATAGCTTTTAGTACAACAATGGAAGTTTTAAATCATATAATAGTATCAAAAGAATTAGAATTTATATCCGAAGAACAATATTTAAAATTAAGAGAAAGAATTTACAAAATATCGAATATGTTAAATTCATTAAGAAAGTCTCAATTAAAGAACAGTTAACCATTTACACAATTAAACAATTACACGTTTTCAGATGTATCGTATAGAAGAACCAATTTATTTTTATGTATTCGCAATCATACCAATAATGATTGTTATTTTCTTGTTGGTTTTCTGGTGGAAAAAAAGAATGCAAAAAAAATTTTCTGACAGTAAACTATTGCAAAGGTTAGCGCCAAATTCTTCTACTTTTAAATCGGTTTTAAAATTAGGAATGTTGCTTGTAGCAATTGCTTTTTTAGTAATTTCTTTGGTAAATCCTAAAATGGGAACCAAACTAAAAACGGTTAAAAGAGAAGGTGTAGATGTGGTTTTTGCTTTAGATGTTTCTAAAAGTATGTTGGCAGAAGATATTGCCCCAAACCGTTTAGAAAAAGCCAAACAAATTATTTCTAAAATTATTGATAAATTAGGTTCAGATAGAGTTGGTGTTATTATTTATGCAGGTAATTCTTATCCACTTTTACCAATTACCACAGATCACGCTGCCGCAAATATGTTTTTGCAAAATGCGAATCCAGATATGGTTTCTAGCCAAGGAACAGATATAAACGGAGCGTTAGAATTGGCAAAAACGTATTATAATAATGATGATCAAACCAATCGGTTTTTAATCATTATTTCTGATGGAGAAGATCATCAAGAAGAAACAAAACAAGTAGCTCAAAATTTAGCGAATGACAGCGTTAAGATTTATACTATTGGAGTGGGTACAGAAAACGGAAGCCCAATTCCTATGCGTATAAATGGCTCTATGATTGGTTATAAAAAAGATAGAAAAGGCGAAACAGTGATTACCAAACGCAAACCAAAAGTTTTGCAAGGAATTGCAGATGCTGCCGACGGAAAATACATAGATGGTAATGTTACCGAAAAACCAGTAAAAGTAATTGCAGATATTATTGCAAATGCAGAAAAAAATGAATTTGAAACCAAACAATTTTCAGATTATAAAGACCAATTTCAGTGGTTTTTGGCATTAGGTTTGCTATTTTTAGTTGCAGATATATTTTTGTTTGATAAGAAAACAAAATGGTTGAAAAAAGTAGATTTATTTAATGAAGAAAAATTGAAGAAATAGTAATGAAAAATTTACAATATTTATTAATTATTTTCTTGGTGCTATTTTCATCAAAAGAAATGTTAGCACAAAAAGATTCTATTGCTTTACAACGTAAAGCTAGAAAATTTTTAAGACAAGGAAATGATTTATACAAACAACAAAAATATACAGATGCTTCTGTAGCATACCAAAAAGCACTTGGTAAAAATATTAAATACGACAAAGCTTCATATAATTTAGGAAATGCGTTGTATCAAAATAAAAACTTTAAAGAGGCAGTTCCGCAATACGAATTAACGGCAGAAACCGCCAAAGATAAGTTTACCAAAGCAGAAGCGTATCATAATATTGGCAATGCAATGCTAGAATCTAAAAACTATCAAGCAGCTGTAGATGCGTTTAAAAATTCTTTAAGAAATAATCCTAATGACGATGAAACTCGTTACAATTTGGCAGTTGCGCAAAAGTTGTTAGACAAACAAAATCAGCAAAATAAAGACGATAAGAATAAAGATAACAAAGACAAAAAAGACAAGGATAAAAAGGATAAAGACAATAAGAATAAGGATAAAAATAAAGATAAAGACGGGAAAGATAAAGACAAGGATAAAAAAGAAGACAAAGACGGAGATAAGGATAAAAATAAGGACAAAAAACAAGATCCTAAGAATAATAAAGACGACAAAAAAAACAAACAAAAACCAAAGCCACAACAAGGTAAAATGACACCCCAGCAAATTAAGCAGTTGTTAGAGAGTTTAAATAATGAGGAGAAAAAAACTCAAAAAAAGATGAATGCTAGAAAAGCAAAAGGTAAAAAAGTAAAACAAGAAAAAGATTGGTAGTTTATTGTGTAATTGTTTAATCGTTAAATTGTAACAGTTAACCAATTATACAGTTTTCAAAAAAATAAAATGACTTTAAAAATTCGCATACTATTTTTTATTAGTTTACTCTCTTTTATTGCAGTAGGGCAAGAAGCAACATTAACAGCAAAAGTTAGTAAAAATAAACTTGGCTTAAATCAACGTTTAAGAATAGAATTCGCAATAAATAAACAAGGTGGAGATAATTTTACTCCTCCTAAATTTACCAATTTTAAAGTGGTTGGTGGACCAAGTCAGTCAGTCAGTCAATCTTGGATTAACGGTAAAGTCAGTTTTTCTCAATCGTACACATACATTATCCAACCCAAAAGAAAAGGAGAGCTTACAATTGGTGCTGCAAGCGTTACATTAGATGGAAAAACCATAAAATCTAAACCTATAAAAATTATTGTTTTAGACGCTGTAGAATTGCCTAAAAACCCAAATGACCCTAATTATATTGCACAACAAAATATTCATTTGGTTGCAGAAATTTCTAAACCGAACCCTTTTGTAGGTGAAGGAATTTATGTGGAATACAGATTGTATGTTAGCGAAAATATTAATGTCTATGATTATGGCGTAACAGAAGCTCCTCAGTACAATGGTTTTTGGAACCAAGCTATTAAAACAAATGGTTTTCCTGTAAAAATTGGAAAATATAATGGCGAAGATTACAGATATGTTGTTATGCAAAAAGCATTATTAATTCCCACAAAAACAGGAAAGTTGGTAATAGATCCTATGAAAATGGATATTGTAATTGGTGTTCCTACTGGTAGAGCAGACTTTTTTGGAAACGTAATTACTAGAAATATTAGAAAAGAATTTTCATCGGCTAAAAAGATACTTAATCCTAAAAATCTTCCTTTAGAAAATAAACCAGAAAACTTTACAGGTGCCGTTGGTGATTTTAATTTTGCAGTAACTTTAAGTAAAGATATCTTAAAATCTAACGAAAGTGCTCAAATTAAAGTGGGGGTTACTGGTAAAGGAAATTTAAAACTCTTTGAATTGCCAGAAGTAACAACGCCTGTAGAATTAGAGAAATATCAACCAGAAAGAAAAGAAAAAGTTAGAGTGAGTGCTGGCGGAATTTCAGGTTCTGTGTCAGATATTTATACTGTAGTACCACAATATAAAGGAAAATACAAAATACCCAAGGTTGCATTTTCGTATTTTAATCCGAAAGAAGAAAAGTATTATACGCTATCTTCAGAAGATTTATTTGTTGATGTTATTGAAGGAAAAGAACTAATTACCAATAGCGATAAAAAAGATAACTCTATTCAGAAACAGGCTGTTAAACTCACAGGAAAAAACTTTAGATATATACAAACTAAAACGTCTTTTCAACCTTTAAATTCTGATGATTTTTTTCAATCGAATTTGTTTTACATACTTTTATTATTGCCTTTAATTGCTATTCCTGTAGCAATATTTATAGCAAAACAAAACGAAGCTAGAAGTAATGATATTATTGGAAATAAATTAAGAAAAGCAGAAAGATTAGCTAAAAAATATTTGTCTGAAGCAAAAAAACAATTAGGAAATAAAGAAGCATTTTACGAAGCATTAGAACGCGCTTTGCATAATTATTTAAAAGCAAAATTGGGTGTTGAAACTGCCGATATTAGCAAAGAAAAAATTACTCAATTTTTAGAACAAAAGAATGTTAATGCTACTTCTATTACTCAATTTATTGAAGTATTAAAACAATCAGATATGGCACGTTATTCGCAAATAACAAACACCGAAATGGAAGCCGAATTTGAGAGAGCAAAACAAGTTATTGTACAATTAGATAAACAATTATAAAAATTATAGAAATGAAAAACATATTATTTTTATTATTGATAATTGCCAATTCTGTTACTGCACAAAATGTAGATAGCTTGTTTGTGTCTGCCAATGAGTTATACAAAAATGGAGATTTTGAACAAGCAATACAAACTTATAAAAAGATAGAATTGCAAGATGTAGCATCATCAGAATTGTATCAAAATTTAGGAAACTCTTATTATAAGTTAAACAAAGTTGGACCCTCAATTTATTATTACGAAAAAGCCCTGAAGTTAAATCCTTTAAACGAAGATGTAAAAAATAATTTGGTGTTTGCCAAGCGTTTGGCTTTAGATAATATAGAAGAATTGCCGCAAACTGTATTACAAAAATTCAACAAAAATTATCTACAAAAACTATCTTATAATCAATGGGCAATTACGGTTGTTGTATTTTCTATAATTGCAAGTTTGTTGTTTTTATTATTTTATTTTGCAGAGGTTCCGTCTAAAAAAAGACTCTATTTTATAACAAGTATGGCAAGTTTTTTCTTTTTAGTGATATCTCTTTTTATAACGTACAATCAGTACAATTTTTCTAAAAAAAATAAAGAGGCGATCGTTTTTGTAGAAAAAACAAAAGTTAGAAATGCACCTACATTAAATTCTGATGAGGTATTTACTTTGCATGAGGGTACAAAAGTTATTGTATTAGATGTTGTAGATAATTGGAAAAAGATTAAATTAGCTGACGGCAAATTAGGATGGATTATTTCTTCCGAAATAAAAGAATTATAGTTTTAATGAAGATACCAAAACCTACCATTTTTAAAATACTTTTTTTAATGATACTTTCATTAAAGTTAAGTTTTGCTGTTTATCAAAATCTTTCTTTAATCTCAGAATCTATAGAAACTGCCTATGTTTTAGATATTGATGAGCCAGAAAATGAAGAAAAACAAGAAAAAGATGAAACTGAAAAAATTCATCAAAAAGTAAAAGATGTTTCATTAAATTTATCAACAAACATCTTTAAGTTTAGCTCAAAAGTAACTTTAAATTACAAAACTTTACATTTAGAGTTTACCACACCGCCACCAGAAATTATTTAAATTATTTCTAGAAAATCAAACAATTTAATTTTTAACTTTAAGCCTATTTAAAAAACAATAGGTTAAGAAATATTTATTTATGAAAAATTTATTTTCAAACATTAAAGGTGATGCTTTTGGTGGTATAACTGCCGGAATTGTAGCTTTACCATTAGCTTTAGCATTTGGAGTTTCCTCTGGTTTAGGACCAAGTGCAGGTTTATACGGAGCAATTTTTATTAGTTTCTTTGCCGCTCTTTTTGGAGGAACAAATACTCAAATTTCTGGTCCAACTGCGCCTATGACTGCCGTAAGTATGGTAGTAATTGCAGGTATTATTGCTGCAAACGACGGTGATGTAACCAAGGCTTTACCAACAATTTTAACCGTATTCTTATTAGCAGGTTTATTGCAAATAGGTTTAGGAATTTTAGGTTTAGGAAAATACATAAGATACATTCCGTATCCTGTGGTTTCTGGATTTATGACGGCCATTGGAGTTATTATATTAGTAACTCAAATTTTACCATCTGTTGGTTATTATGCAAAAGAAGACGCTCAATTTGTAGAGCAGTTTAAACCGCAAGCGGAAGAAATTATTCTAGAAAATATCTTAAAAGAAGAGGCTGGAGAAAAAATTCTAGTTTTAGAAGACTTCAAAGAAACAATTTCTCGTGCTGAAAAAGTAACACAAGCAGATATTCTTAAAGAAAGTGAAACATTAGCAGGTAAAGAAGCTTCTGGTGTTTTAGGAACATTTAAAGTATTACCAAGAGCTTTAAAAAATATTAATTGGCTTGAAGTTATATTGGCTTTAGGAACAATTTTAATTATCTACGGATTTAAACGAATAACAACTGCCATACCAAGTACACTTGTTGCCTTGTTGGTAATGTCTGGAATTGCTGTTGGTTTTGGGTTAAATTATCGTCCTATTGAAGAAATTCCAAGCGGATTTCCAATTCCGAATATGGGAATAATTACTGAGTTTAGTCTTTCTAACGTTACACCGTATATTTTTACCGCATTAACTCTTGCGTTATTAGGAGCCATAGATTCGCTTTTAACATCTGTAGTTGCAGATAATATGACCAAGACAAAGCACAAACCAAATAAAGAATTAATTGGTCAAGGTATTGGTAACAGTATTGCATCAATTTTTGGAGGAATTCCTGGAGCTGGAGCAACAATTAGAACGGTTGTAAATATTAATTCTGGTGGTAAAACAAAGCTTTCTGGTATGATTGCTGGTATAATGTTATTGGTAATTTTATTAGGTTTAGGACCAGTTGCATCCAAAATTCCAGCAGCAGTTTTAGCAGGTATTTTAATTACTGTTGGTATTGGTGTTATGGATTATAAAGGATTAAAAGCAATACCTGCATTACCAAAAGATGCTAAAATTGGACCTTTTAAAGTAAGTTCTGAAGTAATTATAATGTTGGTTGTTTTATTACTTTCAACTTTCTGGAACTTGGTATATGCTGTTGGTATTGGTTTAGTAATCGCTTCATTAATGTTTATGAAGAAAATTGGAGACTTAACTGCAGAACGTTCAGACGTTAAATCTTTAAAAGAAGAAGCTTGGTCTGATGAAAAAGATTTTCCCGAAAACTTTAAAGAAAAGGTTTTTATAAAACATATTAAAGGACCTTTGTTTTTTGGTTCTACTAGCGATTTTCAAGCGTTGGCATTGCAAATACCAGAAACTGCATCTACAGTTATTATGCGTTTAGGTAGAATGCAATATATGGATCAATCTGGGTTATATGCAATGGAAGATATGTTGCAAGATTTAAAAACGAAAAACGTAGAAGTTTTATTTGTAGACCTACTAGATCAACCAAGATATATGATGGAAAGAATTGATATCATTCCAGATTTCATTCCTCCATCTCATATTTTTAAAACTTTTGAAGAATGTACTAATTGGGTACAAGTAAACATAAAAGACAATCATTAAAAAATATAAATATGAGAAATACAGCAATTAATAAAGAAGTGCAATCGGGTTTATCACCAAATGGTGTTTTACAAGATTTATTAGAAGGAAATAATCGTTTTGTAAACAATCAGCAGGAAAAAGTAGCACATTTAGATTTGGTAAAGCAAACTGTTTCTGGGCAATATCCAAAAGCAGTAGTGTTATCATGTATAGATTCTAGAGTGCCTGTAGAGCAAGTTTTTGACCAATCTGTTGGTGATATTTTTGTAGCTAGAGTTGCAGGTAACTTTGAAAATACTGATATTTTGGGTAGCTTAGAATATTCATGTAATGTTGCAGGAAGTAAATTAGTTTTTGTTTTAGGCCATGAAAGTTGTGGAGCTGTAAAAGCAGCTTGCGATGGTGTAGAATTAGGTAATATTACAGAGATGTTAGAAAATATTTTACCTGCTGTTAAAGAAGCAGCTTTAGATTTTGATGATGATGTAGATTCTTCGAACAAAGATTTTGTTGCTAAAACTGTAGAGAGTAATGTGCGCTTAACAATAGAAAGAATTCGCGAAAAAAGTGGAATCTTATCAGAAATGGAAGATAATGATGAAATTAAAATTGTTGGTGGAGTTTATTCTTTACAAACAGGTAAAGTTACAATGCTTTAATCGAAAAGAATTTTTCTGAGTCTAGACCAGAATCAGGATTTCTAAATTAACAGGAAGCAAAAAACCCAAGATTAAAAATCTTGGGTTTTTGTTTATATATTGAAAATTTTTATCTATTTCTATTATTAACTCTTGTCATTCTTCCTTCCCAAGATCGTCCTCCTAAAGTAGAAGTATAATACACTTTTTTACCTCTTATTCTATTAATTTTAATATGAAGTTTAGTGCCAATTTTAAAAGGAAAATCTGGCAAGTTAGTTTCTTTTATAATTAAGTTATACTCACAATCTGTAATCCATTCAATATCAGACTTAATAAAATGCTTTTTTTTATTATGGTATTCTACATAATCATTTACTTTAAAAATAACTAAAACATCTTTTTTAGCATATCTATATGTAAAAGTATTATTTTTTAATGAGGAGCAATCTTTTTTATCAAAAGACATCAGCGCAATAAGACCGAATAAGAAAATTAATTTATATAATTTTTTCATAGTGATGATTAGTTTTTACGGCAGCAATTTACAAAAAAGCTACATAGATTTATATATTTTTAGAAGGGGTTTTTTCCTGTTTTTTTTCTTTAATTATAGAGGGGAATATAGTTGGGGCTATTTTTTTTACGGGTTCAAATAAAATAGAATCTTCTAAAGTTTCCTTATCAACAAAAGGAATTGTGTCATTCATTTTTCCAAAGAAAATAAAAACAACACTTAATATAAGTCCTATTTTTAAAGCTCCAAAAACACCTCCTAAAATTTTATTTAAAATACCTAAAGAAGCAAAATCTGCAATCTTGGTTAGCACCTTACCCAATAGAGCAATAATTATTATAATAATAACAAAAGTTGCAGCAAATGCAACTAAAGATATATATTCTTGATCCCAAGATACGGATTCTTTTAGAAAATCGGAAGCAAAATACGAAAAATGAATTGCTCCATACACTCCACCAACTAAGGCAACTAAAGAAGCCACTTCTACAAATAATCCTTTCATTAAGCCTCTTACAAAGCCAAAGAGCAATAATGCTGTAACAATAATATCAAAAATATTCATTTAAAATCTTTACCCAAACCTACATCTTTTTTTTATAATTTAAAAATGTGGGTTGTATATTTACATTCTTAAACGAGGAGTATGCCAAAAGTAATTAGCTTAAAAGAAAAGTGGAATGTTTTAGTAAATAAATTAACCCATCAATTTGCGAATGGAGATGCGTTAAATATTGATGGAATTATATATTTAGTTGGTGTTCAGGAGTTAGGGCAAGGTCATAGAACTTTTAAAAAAGACGAAAAAGTAAACTTAATGCACATAGCTATTTGTAAGTTATTAGAACCTTATGGTTATTATGAATTTGATTTTTTTGACGATGATGGTTGGCCTCATTATAAGACAATAACAGAATTACCTACTTTAAAACCTGGTGAACAAACGGTTTTAATGAAAGAAGCGGTTATTCTGTATTTTGAAAGATTGTCTTATTGAACATTTTAGACATAAATCTTTTAATAATCTTATAACTAATATGATATCTAGACTAATCGCTTATATTCTTTTCGATTAAAACTTTATCTTGTCTCTCAAATCAATAATATCTTTATCCACAATACCTAAATAACGTTTACTACCTAAATATCTGTGTTTATTAAAATCATCGTAATTGGGTTGGTTTTTATCCATAGAACTTAGATGCACATTTCCAGAAGCGTGGATAAATTCCATTTTGTCATTTCCTAACCAAATGCCAACGTGAGTTACTCTTTGTTTTTTTTCTGCAGTTGCTTTTTTACCAAAAAATAGTAAATCGCCTTTTTCTAAACCTTCAAATTTTAAATTTTCATCCACAGTTTTACCGGCATTAATTTGTTGCGATGCATCTCTTGGAATCACAAAACCATTCATTAAAAACACCATTTTTGTAAACCCACTACAATCCATTCCTTTGCTAGATGTACCACCCCATAAGTAAGGAAAACCGTCCATTTTTATAGCAATAGTTTCTATGCTTTCTTTTGATGGATGTAAATTTTGTAACCAAGAAGTATAAATTACAGCTTCATTTTTCTTTACATATCCAATTCTGTTATCAGGATATTTTACTTGGTAAAACTCATTGTCTTCAGAAATGTATTGTAACAGTCCGCCTAAAGTAATATCAGAAATAATTTGAGAATTCTTAGATTTATCAACATAAACATAACCAAAATTTTGAGTAAAAAGTACTTTTTTAGCTTCATTCCAAACATCAAAATCATTTTTATTCATTTTTGTAATTCCGCCTTTGTCTACCCAAGAAATATACTTATCAGGAGTTTGAATTCTGTAAAAATCACCTTTTTTATCCAAAACTTTTAAAGACATTCCTAACAAACCTTGTGTACCCAATTCAGCAGAATGTTTGGGTTTAGATCTAATGTTAATTACAGAATTCCTTGCAACAGCAAATTGTAAATTTCCAACTGCGGAATCTGGCAAAATTCGAACCTTATTTATAAAGTCTAATTTTCTTTTTTTTAAGCTGTCTAAAAGTATAGAAAATGCTTTTTTAGAAGTAGTTTCTCCTTCTAAAAAAAGTTTGTTGTTTAAAGTGTAGAATTGAATATCAAACAATTCAACTCTTTTGTCTGGAGCGAATTCTTTCTTTATTGATGAATGAATATTTTCTAATTCAGTAATTGTTTTTACATCTTTTTTACAAGAGCATAAAGCAAAAATTATAGTTAGAAAAAAATATTTAAATAGTTTCATTAATATCAGTTTTGTGTAAAAATACAAAAATAGCGTTTCAATGAAAAAGCTTTATTCGTTCAAAATTATTGAAATCTATCAAGGATTGTTTTATATTTGAAAGACAATCTTTTTAAATTAATGAATTATCAAAACACCTTAAAATACGCACAACAACAAGATAAAGAAGATAAGCTTGCTGATTTACGAAATCGATTTCTTATTCCTAAAGATAAAGAAGGAAATGATTGGTTGTATTTTACAGGAAACTCTTTAGGATTACAACCAAAGCAAACTCAGAAATACATTCAGCAAGAATTAGAAGATTGGGCAAATTTTGGAGTAGAAGGTCATTTTGAAGCTCAAAACCCTTGGTTGTCTTATCACGAGTTATTGACTGATAAAATGGCAAAAATTGTGGGCGCAAAACCCATAGAAGTTGTGGTGATGAACACATTAACAACCAATTTACACTTGTTAATGGTTTCATTTTACAGACCCACCAAAACAAAATATAAAATTGTTATAGAAAGTGATGCATTTCCTTCAGATAGATATGCAGTGCAATCTCAATTAAAGTTTCACGGTTTTTCTGAGGATGATGTTATTGAATGGAAACCAAGAAAAGATGAAGAATTGTTAAGAATAGAAGATTTAGAAGAAATTGTTTCAACCCAAGGCAATGAAATTGCTTTGCTATTAATAGGAGGCGTAAATTATTACACAGGTCAGTATTTAGATATTAAGAGAATTGCAGCAATTGGTCATTCAAAAGATTGTGTTGTCGGTATAGATTTAGCGCATGGAGCAGGAAATATTCAACCAAATTTACACGATTCTGGTGTAGATTTTGCAGCTTGGTGTACCTACAAATATTTGAATTCTGGACCAGGAAGTTTAGCAGGATTGTTTGTGCACGAAAAGTATTCTAAAAATAAAAATTTACCGCGTTTTGCAGGCTGGTGGAATCACAATAAAGAAACACGTTTTAATATGCGTCAACCATTTGATGTGATGGAAGGAGCAGAAGGTTGGCAATTAAGTAATCCGCCAATATTATCTATGGCAGCCATAAAAGCTTCATTAGATATGTTTGATGAAGTTGGTATGGACACTCTGTGTCAGAAATCAGAAAAACTAACAGGGTATTTTGAGTTTTTAATCAACCAAATTGGTTCTGAAGATATTAAAATTATCACGCCGTCAAATCTAAAAGAAAGAGGTTGCCAATTATCCATTCAAGTAAAAAATGCGGACAAAAGTTTACATCAAAAACTAACAGAAAATAATATTATTACCGATTGGCGAGAACCAGATGTAATACGTTGTGCGCCAGTGCCAATGTATAATTCTTTTGAAGATGTGTATAGAATGGTTCAAGTATTACAAAGATTGTTATAAATATATCTTAGACCTCACAGGTTTTAAAAACCTGTGAGGTCTTTTTAAAAGAATAATATTAATGAATAAACAAAATAACATACTAATCATAGGCGCAGGTTTATGCGGAAGTTTATTAGCATTGCGTTTAGCGCAAAGAGGTTATAAAGTTGATGTTTATGAAAGTCGCCCAGATTTACGAACTACAGATATTTCCGCAGGAAGATCTATCAATTTAGCCTTATCAGATCGTGGTTTTAAAGCTTTAAGACTTTGCGGAGTAGAAGAGAAAGCACGTGAAATTTGTATACCAATGTATGGTCGTTTAATGCATAATAGAGCTGGAAACACGTTCGCATCTAATTATTCTGGAAGAGAAAATGAGTATATCAATTCAATTTCTAGAGGAGATTTAAACGGAATTCTATTAACCGAAGCCGAAAAGCACGAAAACGTAACCATTCATTTTAATAAAAAATGTACGTCGGTTGATATTGAAAATACGGTTGCACACTTTAAAGATTATACTACCAAAGAAGAATTTTCTGTAGATGCAGCTGTTATCTTCGGAACAGATGGAGCAGGTTCTTCAATGAGAAAAAGTTATTATTTAGAGAAGAAGTTTTTATTTAGTTATTCTCAGAATTATTTAAATCACGGATATAAAGAACTAGAAATTCCTGCTGATAAAGTAGGAAATCATCAAATAAGTAAAAATTATTTACACATTTGGCCACGTAGCGATTTTATGTTAATTGCACTTCCAAATTTAGATGGAAGTTTTACGGTAACACTCTTTTTAAGTTATGATGAAGGCGAATATAATTTCAATAATTTAACTTCCGAAGAAAAAATAACTGCCTTTTTTGAAAAAGAATTTCCAGATGCATTAAAATTGATTCCGAGTATAAAAGATGAGTTTTTTAACAATCCAACAGGAGCTTTAGGTACTGTAAAATGTTCGCCTTGGCATTATCAAAATAAAACCCTTTTAATGGGTGATGCTGCGCACGCCATTGTTCCGTTTTACGGCCAAGGAATGAATGCGTCGTTTGAAGATGTAACAGTTTTTGATAACATTCTTTGTCATTTCGAGCGCAGTCGAGAAATCTTTGATTGGGAAACTGTTTTTAAAACCTACGAAAAAGCTAGAAAAGAAGATACAGATGCCATTGCCGATTTAGCGATTGACAATTTTTATGAAATGAGAGACCACGTTGCGAATCCGTTATTTAAAGAAAAGAGAAAGTTAGAAATGGAATTAGAAAAAACATTTCCTTCAGAATATTTTTCTAAATATTCTATGGTTACTTTTAATGAAAATATACCATATGCAGAAGCTATGAAAAAAGGTAGAGCGCAAGACAAAGCTTTGTTAAATATGTTTGCAGATAATGATTTGGCTACTATTACTGATTTAAAAGAAGTGCTCAAAAAAGTACAAGAAGAAACCAATGAGATTTTAGAAGAAGATAAAATTGCAGGATTGTAAAATCTAATAAAGTGTCTCCTCGAGCGCAGTCGAGAGGATGAAAAAGTAAAAATCAATTTAAATGTCTCCTCGAGCGCAGTCGAGAGGTTAATAATGAAAACGTATTATGTTTACATATTAAAATGTTCTGATAATTTTTTATACACAGGTATAACAAATAATCTTGAAAGAAGATTTGAAGAACATCAAAAAGGATTAAATAAAAGTTGTTTTACATATAAAAGAAGGCCTTTAGAGTTGGTTTTTAATCAAGCTTTTAATGATGTAAAACAAGCAATTTATTTTGAAAAGAAAATTAAAAAATGGAGTGGTAAAAAGAAGTTAGCACTAGCAAATGGAGATTTTGATATGTTAGAAATTTTATCAGAATGTAGAAATGCTACTCATCATAAATATAAACCAGATAATAATTAGGTCTCGACTGCGCTCGACCTGACAAATTAAGTAATATGAAAACATACATCGTTTTACTACGCGGAATAAATGTATCAGGAAAACACAAACTTCCGATGGTAGATTTACGCGATTTATTAAACGAATTAGGATTTCAAAATGTAAAAACCTACATCCAAAGTGGAAATATTATTTTAACTTCGGAAGAAAGTAAAACAGCAATTTGTAAAAAGATAGAAGACGGAATTAAAACTAAATTTGGATATGATGTTCCAGTAATTGCCAAAACAGTTTCAGAGTGGAAAAAAGCGATTGAAAATTATCCATTTCAGATAGACAACCCTAAAATAGTAACGTTTGTATTTTTAGATAAAAAAACATCAGAAACCAAAATTGAAGCAAAAGGGATAAATGAGGATAAATATAAAATTGATGGTGATGTTGTGTATCTTTATTGTCCGTCAACGTTTGCAAAAACAAAATTGTCTAACAATTTGTTTGAGAGAAAACTAAAAGTTACAGCAACAACACGTAATTTAAGAACAACGTTAAAGTTGCTTGAAATTGCCCATCCTAACCTTCCCAAAGGGAAAGAATGAGTAAGTTGATGAAAATAATTAAAACTCAAATCCCCGAATTGAGTTTCTCCCCTTTGGGGAGATTAAAAGAGGCTTATATATGAAAGTAACACCAAGAGGCGCATATCCACACGTAAAAGTTGTGGGCGATTTTATTTTTGTTTCAGGAACTAGTTCTAGAAGAGCAGATAATACCATTGCAGGTGTAGATATTATTGACGAAATGGGAACAAAACGTTTAAATATTGAAACCCAAACAAGAGAAGTTTTACAGAATATTGATAAAACACTGCAAACGGTTAGTGCGAGTTTAAAAGATGTGGTTGATGTTTCTACCTTTTTGGTAAATATGAATGATTTTGCTGGCTACAACAAAGCTTATGCAGAGTTTTTTGATAAGGAAACTGGACCCACAAGAACCACAGTTGCTGTACATCAATTACCACACCCAGATTTGGTGGTAGAGATTAAAGTAACGGCTTATAAGAAAAAGAATAGAGAAACTAGAAACTAAGACAGTTTTGTCATTCCTGCGAAAGCGGGAATCTATAAATGATGATAGATTTTAATCAACATATAAATGTATTTGAAGAAAACGGTTTTTCAATTGTTGAAGGAATTTTTCAACAAGAAAAACTGAATGAGATTATTAATTTTATTGAGAGTAATAATTTTGATTTTTCTGAAAAAATTATGATATAAGAGTAATTTATTTAGAGTTTTGTAATCAAGAGATTCCAATAGAATGATTAAAAAGAATTATAATAATTAGAAAAGACCTCACAGGTTTTTAAAAACCTGTGAGGTCTGGGTAAGTATGAACATAAAAAATTACATAAACGGCGAATTCGTAAATCCAATTAAAGGAGATTTTATAGACAACTACAACCCAGCAATTGGAGAAGTGTATGGGCAAATACCAAACTCATCAAAAGAAGATGTTGAGTTAGCTTATCAAGAAGCTTCAAAAGCTTTTCCAAGTTGGTCTAATACAACCTTAGATGAACGTCATAAAATACTATCCAAAATAGCCGATTTAATAGAGCAAAATCTAGACAAACTTGCTGAAGCAGAATCTAAAGATAATGGGAAACCATTGAGTTTAGCCAAAGCCATTGATATACCAAGAGCCTCATCAAACTTTCGTTTTTTTGCCAATGCTATTACGCAGTTTTCATCAGAAGCGCACGAAAGTGTTGGGTTAAATGCGGTTAATTTTACCTTACGTCAACCAATAGGCGTTGTAGGTTGTATTTCTCCGTGGAATTTACCTTTGTATTTATTCACTTGGAAAATTGCTCCAGCAATTGCCGCAGGTAATTGCGTGGTTGCAAAACCCAGTGAAGTTACACCAATGACAGCGTATTTATTAGGCAAAATTTGTAACGAAGCAGGTTTGCCAAAAGGTGTGTTAAATATAGTCCACGGATTAGGACAAACAACTGGTCAAGCCATTGTAGAGCATCCAAATATCAAAGCCATTTCTTTTACAGGCGGAACAACAACAGGAGCACATATTGCCAAAGTTGCTGCGCCAATGTTTAAAAAGTTGTCGTTAGAATTAGGTGGTAAAAATCCGAATATTATTTTTGCTGATTGCGATTATGAAAAGATGTTGAATACTACAGTTCGTTCTTCATTTGCCAATCAAGGCCAAATTTGTCTCTGCGGAAGTCGAATTTTAGTTGAAGAAAAAATCTATCAAAAATTTAAGAAAGATTTTATTAAAAAAGTAAAACAATTAAAAGTTGGTCATCCATCAAAACCAAATACAGATATAGGAGCATTAGTATCAAAAGAACATTTAAAGAAAATAGAATCTTATGTCGAAATTGCAGAAAATGAAGAAGGCAAAATATTATGTGGAGGTTTAGAAGTTACAATTCCAGATTTTGAAAATGGTTATTATTTTCAACCTACAGTAATAGAGGTTTTAGATAATTCTTGTCGCTTAAATCAAGAAGAAATTTTTGGCCCAATTGTAACTTTAATGTCATTTAAAACAGATGAAGAAGCCTTGCAATTGGCTAATGATACTAAATATGGTTTATCAGCAACTTTATGGACCAATAATTTAAATAGAACTATGCAATTATCTAAACAGTTACATAGTGGAATTGTTTGGGTAAATACGTGGTTGTTACGTGATTTAAGAACGCCTTTTGGCGGACAAAAAGAAAGTGGAGTAGGACGCGAAGGTGGTTTCGAAGCCTTACGATTTTTTACGGAGCCTAAAAATGTTTGTATAAAATATAGCCCCTCTTAATTTCCCCAAAGGGGAGAAATTTGAGGTAAAAATTAATAATTTAAAACTCTAATTACCCAGTTTAGAGTTCCTTCCTTTTGGGAAGGTTAGGATGGGCTTTTTTATGAATTTAGAACTAAAGAACAAAAACGCGTTGGTTTGCGGTAGCACACAAGGAATAGGAAAAGCATCAGCAATTCAATTAGCACAAGAAGGTGTAAATGTAACGTTAGTTGCTCGTAACGAAGAGAAGTTAAAAGCAGTTTTAAAAGAACTAAATGCTTGTCAGTTCGAGCGCAGACGAGAACAAAAACACAATTATATTGTTGCAGATTTTTCGAATCCAACAGAGTTGAAAGAAAAAATAGAAGCATCAAATTTAAACTTCCATATTTTAGTAAATAATACTGGAGGTCCAGCTGGAGGTCCTGTTTTTAATGCACAGTTAGATGAATTTGAACGTGCGTTTACACAACATTTAAAATGTAATCACGTGTTGGTGCAAGCAATTGTTCCGTTTATGAAAGAAGTTGGTTACGGTCGCATTATCAATGTAATTTCTACATCTGTAAAACAACCTTTAGACGGTTTGGGTGTGTCAAATACCATTCGTGGAGCAGTTGCCAATTGGTCAAAAACATTAGCAAATGAGTTAGGTTCCTTCGGAATTACAGTAAACAATGTACTTCCTGGTGCTACAGGCACAGAGCGTTTAAATGAAATCATTAACAATAAAGCGAAGAAAACAGGAAAATCTATTGAAGAAGTTTCCGAAGCAATGAAAAACGCTTCACCCGCTAAACGATTTGCAAAACCAGAAGAAATTGCCAATGCAATTGTGTTTTTAGCAAGCGAAAAAGCAAGTTTTATAAACGGAATTAACGTTCCTGTAGATGGCGGAAGAACAAAATCATTATAGGAAGAATCAAGAACCAAGATTTTTAGAGCCAAGACATTTTAGTGTATCTTTAAGCTGTCTTGAATCTTGTCTCTAAAAGTCTAATAATCTAAAGAATATGAAACTAGTACAACCTTTAAATTTTAAAAAGTGGATTGACGAGCATCGTCATTTATTAAAACCACCCGTAGGCAACAAATGTGTTTGGAATAATGGCGAATATATTGTAATGGTTGTTGGTGGCCCAAACTCAAGAAAAGATTATCATTATAACGAAACTCCAGAATTTTTCTATCAAGTAGAAGGCGATATGGTTTTGAAGATTATAAATGATAAAGGTGAAATGGTTGATGTAGAAATTAATGAAGGTGATATTTATTTGTTGCCTGCAAAAGTGCCACATTCTCCACAGCGAAAAGAAAATACAGTTGGTTTGGTTATCGAATATCCGCGTGCAAAAGGAATGATGGACGCCTTAGAATGGTATTGCGAAAACTGTGGAAATCAATTATACAGAAAGAAATTTAAGTTAGAGAATATAGAAACGGATATGCCAACAATTTTCGATAAATATTATTCTGATAAAAAGAAATGTACTTGTAATAATTGTGGAACAGTGATGGATGCTCCAAATAAAATCTAAAAAATGAAACGCAAATTACGCATAAACGGACATTCACATTTATTACCATACCCAGAAGAAATTCCTAAGTTTATGAAGGATAAAGAAATTTTTTGGGTAGATGATGAGCGTAAACATATGCTGCAAAAAGGTTGGAAACGTCCTGTAACAGATTCTAGTTTTTTCTTGGATGAAAAATTAATTTGGATGGAAAAAAACAAGATTGATCACGCAGTTGTTTTAAACCTTTCTCAATTATATGGTAATGGTTTACGTTTAGAAGAAATGAAAAAAGCCTTGCGCTTTCAAAACGATTTTAATGCAAAAGTACAACACAATCATCCAGATAAATTTACTTGTGGTTTTGTGGTACATCCTGGTTTTATTTATGGTGCACTCTATGAGATTGAACGTTGTGTAAAAGAATTAGGTTTAAAAGTTTTGTGCTTACCCACGCATTTTATGGATTCTATTGGGCAATGGCGTTGTGTTTTTGACAAAGAAAATGATCCCATTTTCGAATTGGCAAACAAGTATAAATTAGCCATAGAAATTCATCCTTATGATGGAGATAAAATGATAAAATTAGAAAATACCAATTGGCGTTTTCATCTCATTTGGATGTTGGCACAATGTGGAGATGCATATCATTTTTATACGTTAAACGGAATGCAAGAGCGTTATAAAAATATTAGAACTTGTTTTGCACATGGAGGTCAATTAGCACAAATGAACTTAGGAAGAAGAATTCAAGGCTTTGATGGAAGACCCGATTTATTTGAAGGAAAAACACATCCTAGAAAAGCTGTTGGCCATAAAAATATATTCTTTGATACACTGGTGCACGATACGGGTTCTTTAGAATTATTGGTTAAAAATCAAGGTTCAAAACAAGTATTAATTGGTTTAGATGATCCGTATCCGTTAGGAGAAATGGAAAGTGATCGTCAATCTTCTTACCCAGGAAAAATTTTAGATTTAGCCATAGATAGAAATATTATTTCTGAAAATGAAAAAGATGCTATGTGGGAAAGTAATGTTTTACAATGGCTTTTTGGTGAAGATGAAAAAGCTAAAAAAGAGTTGGTTGATAAAATTTTAAGTTAAGCTCGATGAAAAAACTTTTAAAATACAAAGCATTTATTTTTTTATTCTTTTTTTGTGGGCTTACCACAAACGCTCAAAAAATATTATTTGTTGGTAATAGTTTAACTTACACTAACAATATGCCAAAAATACTAGAGTTTATAGCAAAAAATTCTGGAGAGGAGATAATAACTAAAAGTTTATGTAAACCTAATTACGCTTTGGCAGATCATTTAACTGATGGTACTTTGCAGAAATTAATAGCTAAGGGTAAATACAATTATGTAATTGTACAACAAGGACCATCTTCTCAATCAGAAGGAAAAAAAATGCTAATTGAAGACGGAGCAATTATAAAAAAGATTTGCAAAAAGTATAATGCAAAATTGGTTTATTTTATGGTTTGGACATCTAAAATATGGTATCATACTTTTGATTTAGTAATAAAAAATTATAAAATTGCTGCCCAAAAAAATGATGCTTTATTATTTCCTGTTGGAGAAGTTTGGAAAAATTATAACAAGCATAAAAATGTAGAAAATCTATATGAATTTGATGATTTTCATCCGTCTAAAGCAGGAAGTTTTTTGGCAGCTTTAACAATGTTTCATCAATTATATCCTACAAAAAATCTTCACCTTTTAAAATTTAGAGATTATAAGAAATGGGTAAAAGATGAAGATTCTTTTGAATTAATGATTAAGCAAATTAATAAATAAGTTGTTTATTCTTGACATTGTTTTAAAACATTTTCAGCTCTTTTTACCATAAATCTTGGGTAAAATTCGATATCAATTTTTTCTTTTTTACCCAGTTCAATTGCTCTTTTTACATCTTTACAGAATGGTTTTGTAGATTGCTTAAAAAAGCGAGCTGCACCCATATCAGATTCTGCTTTGCTTAAAATTACTCTTGGATTGTTTGGTGCAATTTTTATAGCTTTTGCATACAAACCAGAGTTTTTCATAGACATTGTCATTCCATATTTTTGTCCGTCAAAGACAATATAAGCTGTATTTAATAAAGCTTGTGTAATTAAAATTTCTGGATTGTCTGGAGAATTAGAACTAGCTGCGTCTAAAAATTTTTGAGCCTTTGTTAATTTAGCTTTTAGTTTTGTTTCATCTTTTATGGCAAAGCTTTCTAAAATTTCTATGGTTGCGGCATAATAGGCTGGTAACCAATTTTTAGTTTCTGCTTTTGAAATTCTTTCAAAAAGCTGAGAAGCTTCTGCTGTTTTTCCTTCTTGCCAAAGAGAAAATGCTTTTTGCATTCCCTTTTGATATTTGGTTTGCGCAGAAATTCCTGTTGCAAATATTACTGCGATGATAAGTATAATTTTTTTCATAATATTACGGTTAAAGTTGTTGTGTAAAGTTGATGTGTTTTGAGAAAAGATTATTTTACTTTTATAGATATAGTTGTATCTGTTTTTAACGTAAATTTTGCATCTTTATATTTTGGAGGTCCCATAAAACCTTTGGCATTATTAGACATTCCTATAGGCTCTTTTGGAATTCCAAAAAAGTTTGTATCCATTTTTTTGTTATCATTTGCATCGTGGAAAGATGAAATTGCATAAATTCCTTTAGGTAGGTTTTTAAAAATAACTACAGATTTTTTGTTTTTTATTTTCGCAATTTCTCCTTTATAATTTTTCTTTAAAAAGTTTGCTTCTGTATTGTAAAGAGCTACAAAAAGACTTCCTTTATCAGATTTCATACCAGAGAATTCTACAGTTAAATTAATTGTTTCATTTTTTTCTTGAGCATTTATTTTGAAAATAAAAGTGAAAAAAATAGCTGTTATTAAAAGTGTGTTTTTCATAATGTTTGTTTTAAGATGATTCAAATATCAGATGTTTTTTTTATTAAAAAATGAAAACGATACTGAAATGTTATTTTTTATTTCTGAGTTGTAACTTTTTATAAATTATCTAATTGATTCGATTTGTTGTCATCGCTAATTGTCCAGAAAAAACCTATAAAAAAGAAGCGATCTGCACTTGGTACAATAGCTTGTCTGTTAAATTTTCCATTCATATTTGGTGTGTTTTTATATCGGTAACCAAATACATTTTTGGTGCCTAAAGCGTTGTTAACAGAGAAGTACAGTATTTTTTGTTGACTTATTAAATACGCCCAATTTAAACTTAAAGAGTTGTAGTTTTTAGTTGTATTATTTAAAAAACCAGTTTCGTTTTTGTTGGTGTAATTTCTGCCTGTACCAAAGTTGTAACTAAAGCCAATCTGACTTTTCCAATCTTCTACCCAATGTTTTGCAACCACAGACAAGTTGTGTTTAGAAGCAAAATTTGGTCTGGCTTTAGTAGGATAATTTTTATAATCTCTTTGGGTGTCTAAATATGAGTAAGAAACCCAGTAATCTGTATTTTTTATTTTCCCATTTTGCCTCCAAAAAATATCTACTCCTTTCGCAAAACCATTTCCGTTATTATTAAAATTACTGGTAAAGTTTGGTTGTTTGTTATTGTATTTTACTAGGTTTTTATAGTTTTTATAATAAGCTTCAATTCTAAAAATTTGTCCTTTTTTTGTTGCTTGATAATTGGCAATTAAATGCGATGTGTTTTCTGATTTAAAATCTTGATAAAACTTTAAATACGCATTCTTAGGATTTTGATAAAACTGCCCGTAAGCAAATGAAAACTGAGAATTTTTGCCAGATTTATAAGATGTTGATGCTCTTGGTGATATTGTAAATTCGTTTAATAAACCTGTGTTTTCTGCTCTTACTCCAATTTTTGTTGCTAATTTTTTTGAGAAGAAAATATCTGTTTCTACAAACGAAGCAAAAATGTTATTGTTAAAACCATAGTTGAATTTAGAACTGTTTATTGGAGTGTAGTTTTCATCATAATCACTCATAAAATATTCGGCTCCGAAGTTTAATTTAAATCGGTTAGAAAAATTCTTTTTAAGTTTAAGTTTTATATGTGCAGCGTTTTCATTGCTATTTACTTTGTCCTCAATAATTTTTAAATTAGAGTTATCGTTTGTAAAACTAATACCTGTTTCGTATTTCCAGTTATTTCCGAATTTATTTTTGTACGATCCATTAAAATAAAGATTTCTATTTTGTAATCCAAAGCGAAAACCATTTGTAAAATTGATGTCTTCTTGTATTACATCAAAATTTGTATAACTATAAGCATTATATAATTTTAGCATAGAATCATCTTTAAATTGATGTCTAAAAACCATTTCTCCGCTTAAAGCTTGGTAAGGTTTGTTCCATTGATTTCTGTCAGGAAAAGCTTCTAAATAAGGTGCTAAATTAATATAAGAAGTGTTGATGCTAAAAGAGTTTTTATCCCATTTTTGGGTGTTTCCAAGACCAACACCAACCGTCATTAAACTAACATCTGTTTTTTCTTGATTGGGTTCATCAATAGTGTTTAATAGTAAAACACTAGACAAAGCTTGCCCGTATTCAGCAGAATAACCACCTGTAGAAAAAGTAACTCCTTTAAATAAAAATGGAGAATATCTACCTCTGGTAGGAATGTTGTTTGTTGTGGGTGTAAAAGGTGTAAAAACACGGATTCCATCAATAAAAATCTGAGTTTCTTCTGCTTCTCCTCCTCTTACAAATAAACGTCCATCTTCTGCAACAGGAGTTGTGCCTGGTAGTGTTTGTATGGCACCAAAAACATCGCCTAAAGCACTTGCAGTAGTTACAATATCTAAAGGTTTTAAGACGGTAACTTTTGCTTTTTCGCTAGCTTCAAAAGTACCTGCATTTATAACAACTGCGTCTAATGTATTTACATCTTCGCGTAATTTTATTTTTAAGTTTTTTAGTGATGAAACATCCGCAGTTTTTATATGAGTTTCGAAAGAAAGAAAAGAAACTACTAAAGTTTGAGTTCCTTTTTCTGATGTAGTAAAAGAAAATTCACCTTTTTGGTTTGTTGATCCACCATCATAAGTGCCATCTAAATAAACATTTGCTCCGTTTATTGGATTGTTTTTTTTGTCTGTTACTTTACCAGAAATTGTAGTTTGCGCAAATAATGAAATTTGACAGAATGTAAATAAAATGCGTTTCATCGGTTTTTTTTTGATAATACAAAGATGCAGTGTTCTTCATTTTTTAAATAAAAACAAATACCGAGTTGTAATTTTTTATTGATGAATTGTAAAAATATTTTAACTCACGTTAAAACGTAAAACTGTTTTAAGTTTTTCTGCAGGAATTTTTCTAAAATCTGATAAATAAATTTCTCTATGACGTTTAGATTTTCTCTTTAAACCTTTACTTTTAGCAAAATCTTCCATTATTTTAAAAGTTGCAGGTTCATCATCATAAGAACCAATATGCAGCATTTGTACACAATTTCCTTCAGTGATTTTTTCCAACTTTACTTTGGCTAATAACGGATTTGGTTTCTTAAGCTTTACTTTTTTAATAGTTTCTAAAGCATATTTTTTGGTGATAAAATTAGGTTGTCTTATCATTAAAGTAAAAACTAAATCGTCTTTATTTAATTTTGTGTTTTCTGTGTAGTTTTTTTTAGCTTCATCAGAAATATCCCAAACACCTTCTAATGGATACACAGTGTAATCATAATAATTATCTAAAACCGGATTTTTCTTTAAACCCATTTTTATGCCATAACAAATAGAGTATAATACACCAATATAATTTGCAAATTCAGGATTATTTGGATTTCCTTTTCCAGAAATAGTTAAAAAATTATATTTAGGAATTTGAATTTGTTCTGGTTTGGCTTTAGGAATATAAATTTGTTTTTCCTTTTTTCTCCATTCGTGTTTCATCAGAATTATTTTATAAAATTGGAATACATAAATCTACAATAAACTTGTTTTCTGGATGCTCTGCAGCGTTATTGTAATAAATTTCAAAAGGATCAATATCAGATTTTTTGTAGCCATTTTCAAACATAAAAGCAAAAGAAGATTCCCAAGCTTGTTGAAATTGAAAAGGTGTAATTTCTAATCTAGAAACCAAGCATTTTGTAGGGTTTATAGTTCTTAAATTTATTTCTCCATCAACTTTTATAGGATCATTTAAAACAATACAAGCACTCATTCTTAAATTACTTGGATCTGTAATTTTAGGACTGTCGTGATAAATAGTTACCATTCTTGTTTGCTCATTTATCAAGCCTTTTGGAGTTGCCCATTTTACTAATTTATTATAAATACTGCCAATTGCTTCTATTTTTCCTTTATGAGAAATGTAAGCTAAATCTAATCTTGGAACTTTTTTAATTTCTATTTTTGCTTTCATTTTTAACCAATTTAAAGCGTTATTAATGTTGCAAATATATTGCTCAAATGTAATTGTTACTTTTCCATTCTTGCTTTCGGTTTTGCGAATCTTGCTGTATTTTTCTGGACTTTCTTCTTTAAATTTCTGAGGAGATAATCCATAGAACTTTTTAAAAGATTTAGAGAAAGAAGATAAATTTTGATAACCAACTAATTCAGCAATTTCTGTAATATTTTTTTCATTTTGATGTAATAAGTACGCAGCAGCTTTTTCAATTCTTTTTCTATTGATGAAGTTGTTTACTGTTTCTCCAACAATTACTTTAAACAATCTATGAAAATGAAATGGAGAAAAATGTGCTTTCTCTGAAATAATTTCTAATGTTAGTTTTTCTGATAAGTTTTCTTCAATAAAAAGAATTGCCGTATTTAAACGTCTAATATTTTCTTTAGCAATTTTAGATAAAGTCATTTGTTGTTTTTTTGCAAGTAATAAAATAAAAACCCACTTGCAAAGTATAAAATAATATCTATATAATCTTTGGTGTATCTTGCTAAATAATTAGGAATTATAAACTCGAAAAAGATACTATATAGTAAGCATAAATATAAAATAACAGGTAAACTAATTTTATAATTGACCTTATTTTTAGACCACTTTAAAGTTTGTAAACTAATAAATAATACAATTGGGATGATTAAAAAATCGTTTACATAATGACGTATAAATCTTGGTAACTGAATATTAAAAAAAGAAGAAAAGTAAATAAAAGTACCTGTTAATACTGAAAAAATAAAATAGTAAAATAGCTTTTTATTCATACTAACCAGCTGCAACCATTGCAATAAACCAAGCAAAACCTGCGCCAATTGCGCTAACAATTACGATTGCTGAGTATAAAAACCAGCCAAAAAAGCGGTAAAGAAAAAAAGGATGTTTTTTTAAACGTTCTGCTAAATTAGGGTTTTCAATTTTAAGAAGAATTTCATCAATGTGAGCTTGCTTAACTTTTTCTGCGTTTAACTCTCTTTTCTTTTGATGAGAAATTAGTGTATTGCAATTTGTACAATAATCTTTGTTGGTATTAAAAATTTTACAATTTGGGCATTTAATTTTTCTGCTTTCTGCCATCATTGTTTTTTAAAGCTGTATTGATTTTTCTTTTTAAAAGGTCTAATAATTAAACGCGTTTCTCTATCAAAACGAATGTAATTATACACCCAATTTAGAAAAACAATGGCTTTATTTCTAAAACCGATTAACGAAAATAAATGAACAAACATCCAAATAAACCAAGCAAAAACACCTTGAAATTTCCATTTTGGTAAATCTACAACTGCTTTATTTCTGCCAATAGTAGCCATAGAACCTTTGTTATTATATCTAAATTCTTGTTGTTTTTTATTCGTTATTTTTGCTAAAATATTTTTAGCAACCAATCTGCCTTGTTGTATAGCGGGTTGCGCCATCATTGGGTGTCCGTAAGGATTTTCTTTTGAAGACATACAAGCAACATCGCCAACAGCATAAATATTAGAATGATTAATAACTTGATTAAATTCATTCACTTTAATTCTTGCAGCTCTTTCTATAACACATTCAGCACTTAAACCATCAATCATTTTTCCTTTAACACCAGCTGCCCAAATAACAGTTTCTGCATTAAAATGATCTTCGCCATTTGTGGTAACAGTTTTACCATCATAATCTAAAACACGTAAATTTTTCCAAACATTAACACCTAATTTTATTAAGAAATCTTCAGCTTTTTCAGAAGCTTTTGCACTCATTCCTTTTAGCAAGCATTCAGAGCTTTGAATTAAATTTATTTGCATTTGTCTGATATCTAAATCTGGATAATCTTTAGGCAAAATTCCTTTTTTCATTTCTGCCAAAGCACCCGCTAATTCAACACCAGTTGGTCCTCCACCCACAATTACAAAATTCATTAACGCATTTCTTTGTTCAATGTTTGATGTTAATAAAGCTTCTTCAAAATTCTCTAAAATTAAACTTCTAATGTTTAAAGATTGCGGAACAGATTTCATTTCCATAGCAAACTTTTGAATGTTGGTGTTTCCAAAAAAGTTGGTGGTTGAGCCAGTTGCAATAATTAATTCATCATATTCTAAATTTCCAATTGATGTTTCAATAGCGTTTTTATCAGGATTAATTTTAGTAACATCTGCTAATCTAAAATAGAAATTATCTACATCGTTAAAACGTTTTCTTAACGGAAAAGCAATTGAATCTGGCTCTAAACCTCCTGTAGCAACTTGATAGAGTAAAGGTTGAAAAGTATGATAATTATGTTTGTCTATTAAAACAACTTGGAGCTCTTGTTTTTCAAGACCTTTTGCAGCTGCTAAACCTGCAAATCCGCCTCCAATAATAACAACTCTGGGAAAACTAGTTTGTGGAATGTTCATCTAGATTTTTAATTATTTTATAAACCTTTAATTCTTGGTATTTGTCGAAATAAAATATTGTGTCTTTGCTCTTGTAGTTTTGATTTACAATACTTTTATTTTTATTAAAATAATTAGTATTGTTTGTTGCAAGATTTACAATAGTATGAAAAATACTTTCTGTAGTAACAGGTTTATTTATATTATTTTTTGCAGCAATAAATTCTTTACTGCTCGTATCTGAAGACCAATAAATATAAGGGATTTTGTAGGTAAAATCGTTAGGAACAAAATAACCATGAAATAATAGGTTTTCATCTGTATCCATTAAATTTTCTCCATGGTCAGAAAAATAGACTAATGAAGAATTTTTATTTTGAATTTCTAAAATTACTGAATGCAAAAAACGATCTACTTCTCTTATTGCATTATCATAAGAATTTACTATTTTATTTTTTACTTCAACATTAAACTCATCATAAACATCAGGTTTAAAATAAGCATTTTTAGAATCATATCTATCTCTATATTTACTATGACTTCCGTAAGTGTGAAGAATTATAAATTTTTTTCTTGCAGAGTCTTTTAAAATTTCTTTGAATTTATGAAGTACTTTATCGTCTGTAGAAAAAACAGGATTAATAGAGATTAATTTATCACTTTCAGATTTATAACAATCAATTAAAGATCTATAATCTCCTTGATTATCTACAAAATAAGTTTTATATCCTAATTCTTTCATTGCAGTTATTATGCTTTTTTCTGAATATATAATTTTATTATTCCATTTTTTTTCATCAATTCTACTTAAAGCAAAAGGGATACTAGAACTTGTTGTTCCGAAAGGAGTGTATGCCTCTGGGAAAGAAATTAAATCTATTTTAGATAAGAGAGGATTTGTTTCTCTTTTGTAACCATTTAGCTGAAAGTTTAAACTTCTAGAACTTTCTCCTAATACTAAAACTACAGTTTTGCTTAAAGAATCATTTACTTTTTTATAACCAAATTTAAAATTTGAAGTATTCTTTTCGTATTGACTTATTTTTTTATCAATTATAATTGCTGTTCTTATATTTCTAATAAAATTTAGCGGAAATATTTTTTTTGATAATTCTAATGCTACAAATTTTGGATTATAAAACACACTTTTTTGTCCATAAATTACTTTATATCTATCTGAGTTTTTAATTCTAATAATATTTAAAAAAAGAAAAACAGAAAACAAGGCAACAAAGAGTAATCTGTATTTTCTTAATATATACATCTTAGTTTTTATTAAAATAAAAAAGATAATTAAAAGAATGAATAAGTATAAGTATAGGTTTTCTACTGTGGCTAGTGTCTCTTCTAAATTTGTATTAAAAAGAGAAATGTTTATTAATGTTGAGTTAATTACATCATTTTTAATGTCTAAACTATAATATAATTGAATGATGCTCAGTAAAAAAATAGGGATTGAAAAAAATAATAAAAAACTTTTTTTAAATGAAGCTAAAATCAGATAAATAGATAAAACTAAAACCGTACCAATTAACGATTCACCTAAGATTAGGTTAGGAAGAATTAAAAATAAAAGATAAATAATTAATGAAATAATCTTGCTATATTTTTTTATTTGTAACATTATTTATAGCATTTGTATATAAAACTTGGCGGTAAATTTCTAACAACAAAATCTAGTTTTACAAACTTAAATTTATTTTTAAAAAAGAAGTACTTGCCAAAACTATATTGATATTGAATGAAACAACCATTTTGTTGTAAATGAGCTAGTACTTTAGTTATTAAACTATCTATTAAGTTTTGTTTAAGAAGCGTTAATGGTAAACTAGAAATCACAAAATCTATTTTTTTATTCTTAATAGCTTCGATTTTGCTAAAATCTTCTGCAGAAACATTGTGTATTTCAAAATTATTATAATGTTTAAATTTTTCAGTACAATATTCGAAAAAACTAATATTGGTTTCAAAAGCAATTAATTTAGTGCTTTTAGGAATTCTTTTTAAAATTTCTTCTGTAAAGTTACCATTGCCAGAACCAAACTCTAAGATAATTTGGTTGCTTTTAAAATCTAAATCTTTTAAACATTTTTGAATTAGATGTTTAGAACTTGGTTTTATGCTGCCAACTGTATTTATTCTATTTATAGCTTCTTTTGTGAAAAACATATATTTTTTACATAAGTAACAAATATAATTAATCTTATAAGATATATTAATATCTACAATAAATGATATTAATATTTTAAATAAATCTTTTTTTTTATTTCTAATAAATTTTTATCAGAATTAATAAAATCTAAAATAATGTTTACTCGTAATTCATTAATTTCTGAGTCAAAATATTTTGCCCATTTATCATCTTTAAAAAGATAATTTATTTGTTTTATTCTTTTTTGAGCTTCAGAAAATGTAAATAAATATTGATTTGATTCTTCTGTGTTTACTTTAATGTTTGATGTTTTTTTATTAAAATCAACAAAAATAAAAAAGTTTTTTTCTGATGAATTGATAGGGTAAAAGTCGCTCCATTTTGCAAAACCTATTACAATTTGTTGGTTTTTATAGTTTTTGTTAGCAATTAATTTCCATCTACAATTGGCAACTCTTCCCCAATGATTCGATTTTCTATAAACACCTTCTTCAGTATAAAAATAAACACTTTCAGATTTACTTTTATAGTTGGTTTTTTCTAGAAATTGAAAGTTATCAACTTGTTGAAATTCACAAAAAGTATGTTTAAAAAAATTGGTTTTGTTATAGGTTTTCAAGATTGAAATTTAAAATGTTATTGCGAATGTAATGAAGCAATTTGAATTATCATCAAAGAGATTGCTTCGTTCCTCGCAATGACACATAAAAAACGCAACCAAATTAATGATTGCGTTTTATATTAATAGTAATTAAATTACTTTTTTGATGAGATCCCAAATCAATTTTGGGATAAGCGATTCACACAATTTTGTTTTACAAAACAGGTTCTCTGCTTACTTTACTTCTTCAAAATCTACATCTTCTACATTATCTCCTTGATCTGCATTACCAGCTTTTGGTTGCTCTTGTTGCGCTCCAGCATCTGCGCCACCAGCTTGTTGTTGAGCAGCATACATTTCTTCAGAGGCTACTTTCCAGGCTTCATTAATTTTTTCCATTGCAGCATCAATTTGAGCTAAATCTTTAGACTCGTGCGCTTTTTTCAATTCTTCTAAAGCAGCTTCAATAGGTTCTTTTTTATCTGCAGATAATTTATCACCAAATTCTTTTAATTGCTTTTCTGTTTGAAAAATCATAGAATCTGCACCATTAATTTTCTCTGCAGTTTCTTTAGCAGCTTTATCGGCATCAGCATTTGCTTCTGCTTCTTGTCTCATTTTTTCGATTTCTTCTTCAGTTAATCCAGAAGAAGCTTCTATACGAATGTCTTGCGTTTTATTGGTTGCTTTATCTGTTGCAGAAACTTTAATAATACCATTGGCATCAATATCAAAAGTTACTTCAATTTGTGGAATTCCTCTTCCTGCTGGCGGAATACCATCTAAATGGAAACGTCCAATAGTTTTGTTGTCAGCAGCCATTGCTCTTTCTCCTTGTAAAACGTGGATTTCTACAGAAGGTTGATTGTCTACAGCTGTAGAAAATACTTGCGATTTTTTAGTTGGAATGGTTGTGTTTGCGTCAATTAATTTTGTAAACACATTTCCCATAGTTTCTATTCCTAAAGATAAAGGTGTTACATCTAATAAAAGAACATCTTTTACATCACCTGTTAAAACTCCTCCTTGAATTGCAGCACCTAAAGAAACTACTTCATCTGGGTTTACACCTTTACTTGGCGATTTCCCAAAGAATTTTTCAACCGCTTCTTGAATTGCAGGTATTCTTGTAGAACCACCTACTAAGATAATTTCATCAATATCAGAAGTAGATAAATCAGCATTTTTTAAAGCTGTTTTACAAGGCTCAATTGTTCTTTTAATTAAATCGTCAATTAATTGTTCAAATTTTGCTCTACTTAATGTTCTTACCAAGTGTTTTGGACCACTTGCAGTAGCAGTAATGTATGGTAAGTTTATTTCTGTTGATGTTGAACTAGATAATTCAATCTTTGCTTTTTCAGAAGCTTCTTTTAAACGTTGTAAAGCCATTGGGTCTTTACGCAAGTCCATATTTTCTTCAGATTGGAATTCTTCTGCTAACCAATTGATGATTTTTTCATCTACATCATCACCACCTAAATGCGTATCACCATCTGTAGCTAAAACTTCAAAAACGCCATCACCTAATTCTAAGATAGAAACATCATGTGTACCACCACCAAAATCGAAAACAACAATTTTCTTGTCGTCATTAGCTTTGTCTAAACCATAAGCTAAAGCAGCAGCAGTAGGCTCGTTAATAATTCTTTCTACTTTTAAACCCGCAATTTCACCAGCTTCTTTTGTAGCTTGTCTTTGTGCATCGTTAAAGTAAGCAGGCACAGTAATTACAGCTGAAGATACATCTTGACCTAAGTAATCTTCTGCCGTTTTTTTCATTTTTTGCAATACCATAGCAGAAATTTCTTGAGGCGTATATAAACGACCATCAATATCTACTCTTGGGGTGTCATTGTCTCCTTTAACTACTTTATAAGGAACTCTGTTTACTTCTTTAGAAGATTCAGAGAATTTGTTACCCATAAAACGTTTAATAGAATACACCGTTTTTGTTGGGTTGGTTACGGCTTGCCTTTTTGCTGGATCACCAATTTTACGTTCTCCCCCTTCTACAAAAGCAACAATAGAGGGTGTAGTTCTTTTTCCTTCAGCATTAGGAATTACAACTGGCTCATTACCTTCCATTACAGAAACACATGAGTTTGTTGTTCCTAAATCTATTCCTATAATTTTACTCATAATAATTATTTATATTAATTTTTTAAATTCAATTTTACATTTACAGTTTAGTCAAATGGTATGCCAACTATTTTTTGACTAGAAAATGTCAGTTTTTAAAAATAAATTTAATAAAGTTGTGACATATTGACATAAATTGTATCTAAAAAAGAGAAGAGCAATCATAATTTGAAAACCACTTTTATTTTCTTATATTTGAATTGTTCTATAAAGAATCAAAACATTACAAATTAAATTAAAAACGAAATCATGAGTAAATTTGACGAAAAAGTTGCTTTGTACAAAAAATTTATGGACGATAGAAATCTACGTTCTAACACAGAGTTATTAGCTGCAGTAACCAAAGGTTTAGGACCTTCTATTTATAAAGCTGACGCAGAAACTGTTTCTGGATCTGATCCTAAAGAATTAGAAACTGTTAAAAAGAACTTTTTAATGAAAAAGTTAGGTTTGGCAGATAGTAAAGAATTAGATGCAGGAATTGAAGAAGTAATGGAAAGAATTGGTAAGTCTGAAAGAAACAAATATAGAGCAGTAGTTTATTATATGCTAATGAAGAAATTTGATAAAGAATCAGTTTACGGTTTCTAAAATTTTATATTTTATTAATACAAAAAAATCCAGCTCTATGAGTTGGATTTTTTACATTTACAGCGTTTTTAAGTTTTAATTTTTACGAATGTCGCAATTTATTAGTGTTTTTGATATGCTCAAAATAGGTGTTGGTCCATCAAGTTCTCATACTTTAGGTCCATGGAGAGCTGCTCAACAATGGGTTCAAAAATTGAGAGAAACAAATATTTTTGATACTATTGATGCTGTAAAAGTAGATTTATATGGATCATTATCTTTAACAGGTAAAGGCCATGCAACAGATTTGGCAATTCTTTTGGGGTTGAGTGAAGCTGATCCAGAATATATTCCTATTGTAGATATAGCCATTATTGTAGATAGAATAAATACACAAGAAGAGTTGCATTTTAAAGGTGGAAAAAAAATCCCTTTTTATAAAAATTCAATTGTTTTTAATCGTAATTTTTTACCATTTCATTCTAATGGTGTTGCTTTTAGAGGTTTTTCTGAGGGAAAAGAAATTTCAACAGAAACGTATTTTTCTATTGGTGGCGGATTTATTGTTCAGGAAAAAGATCATCTTGAGGAAGAAATTAAAATCAATAAACAAAATTTTCCTTATCCAATTAATAGAGCAAAACAATTAGAAGAGTATTGTGAGAGAAATCTTTTATCAATATCAGAAGTTGTTTTTAAAAATGAATTAGAATTACGTTCTTCTAAAGAAATTGATTTCGAATTGAATAGAATTTGGGATACAATGTTAGAGTGTATGTACATAGGATGTCATACAGAAGGTAGACTCCCTGGAGGGTTAAACGTAAAAAGACGCGCTTTTGATACACACAAAAAACTTATTAAAGAAGCACAATATTCTAACCCTGAAGAATGGATTGTAGCTATTAGAAATTCAGAGGTAAAATTTAGAGAAACCTTAAAATGGGTAAGCTGTTTTGCTTTGTCTGTTAATGAAGTAAACGCTTCTTTAGGTAGAGTTGTTACTGCACCAACAAATGGAAGTGCAGGAGTAATTCCTGCGGTGTTAATGTATTATTTGGTGATAGAAAATCACGAAGCCAATTTTAAACAAATAAAACAATTTTTACTAACTGCTGGAGAAATTGGTAGTATATTTAAAAAAAATGCCACAATTTCTGCAGCAATGGGAGGTTGTCAGGCAGAAATTGGTGTGTCATCTGCAATGGCAGCTGCCGCTTTAACAGAATTATTAGGCGGAACACCAGCGCAATCTTTAGTGGCAGCAGAAATAGCAATGGAGCATCATTTAGGTTTAACTTGCGATCCTATTGGCGGTTTGGTGCAAGTGCCTTGTATTGAGCGTAATTCTATGGGAGCAATAAAAGCAATTAACGCAGCAGAAATGGCGCTAGAAACCGATCCAAAAGAAGTAAAAGTACCTTTAGATAAAGTAATAGATACTATGTGGGAAACCGCAAAAGATATGCATAAAAAATACAAAGAAACTTCTGAAGGTGGCTTAGCTGTTAATGTTGGTTTAGCAGATTGCTAAATTTTATTAAATGTCTTTTTAAAAATTATTCAAAATTCTTATATTTACTTAGGTGAAATAAATTTCAAAAATCTACCGTTTGGTTTTTAATACTCCTTCAATAACTTGTAGAGGGTTTTTATGCTTTAACTTGTTTTAATAGTATTATTTACATAAAATTTAAATAAATGAATATGAAAACAACTTTTCTTTCTGTTTTATTAAGTTTAATTTTTTTTCAAGCTCAATCACAAGAATATAAAGAAAAAATAAAAAAAGGAACCTCTACTGTTAGAGAGATTATTAATTCTGCTGAAACTTACTTTAAAAATCATAAAGGAAAAAGTAAGAAATATAGAAGGTGGAAACACAATGCCCTAAGATTACAAAATGAAAAAGGCTATTTGCCTACTCATTCAGACTTTATAAACGCATTAGAAGATTACCAATCTAAAAGGAATCTGAGAAAGGTTGAGAATACAACAAATGCATCATGGGAAGAAATGGGACCAAAAACAGTTAAAGTTCATGTAATTTCAGAGGGAATTATGACTGCAACAGATTATGCTATTGGGCGATTAACCTCTTTTGCTATAGACAAAAATAACACAAATAAAATTATGGTTGGTGCTCATAAAGGTGGTTTATGGAGGAGTTTAGATAAAGGAAGTACTTGGACTCCTTTAACTGATAGCCACAATAATATGGTTGTATATAGCTTAGCCATTACACCTTCTAACTCATCAGTTTATTTTTGGGGATCTAACGGTGGGAAATTATACAAATCTACAGACTCAGGTTCTACTTGGGTTTTACATTCTACGATAGGTAATCCAGACTCAGAAATAAATGAAATAGTAAAGATTTTAATTCACCCTACAGACCCTAAAATAATGTATGCAGCTTCTAATTCCGAAGGAATCTTTAAAAGCACTAATGGAGGATCAACTTGGGTTAATATAGGTTTTAATAATGCTGGATACGATATTGAATTTAAACCAAACAATCCTTCTGTTGTTTATGCTATAGGGCGTGGAGGACTCTATAAATCTATAAATAATGGAGAAAGTTTTACAGAAATAACATCTGGTATCACTTCTGGTAATTTTGCAAAAATGATAGCAGTTACACCAGCTTCTCCCAACTTAGTCTATGTTCTTTCTGAGGTTGATGGCGGGTTTGAAGGTTTATATAAATCTACTAATTCTGGAGATTCTTTTACAAAATTGACTCACAGTGAAAACTACCTAGGTGCTCAGGCGCCAAGAGATATGGATATAGCTATTTCTAATACAAATGCCAATGAAATTTATATTGGAGGGCTTAAAACATGGAGGTCTACAGATGGAGGTGTTTCATTTACTTCTTTAGAATTGGCTTATCATCATGTAGATGTAGATTTAATGGAGTTTGTTGGAAATGAGTTGTTTGTGTGTACAGATGGAGGTTTGTTTCTTGCAGAAAATCCTTCAAATAATGTAACTAATACGTATTATAAGAACTTAACTGCTGGTTTAGGGATAAAACAAATATATAATTTTGGAGTTTCTCAAACGAATCCAGTTATAATATCTTCTGGAGCTCAAGATTCTGGTACATTAGCAAAGTTTGAAGACTTATGGTACCAAGTTAGTGGAGGTGATGGATTTGAAACTTTTATTGATAAAACAGACCCAACAATTGTTTACAGTTCATCACAAAATGGAGTTTTTTATAAAAGTAAAAAGAATGAAAACTCACTTGAATCCATAGCATTTAACAATCCTAACGAAAATTTAAACACAGAGTCTAGTGCTTTAGAACAAGATCCTAATTTACCAAATACATTATATATAGGAAAAGATAAAATTTATAAGTCTTCTGATGGAGGACAAACTTGGGTAGGTATATCTCAGTTACTATCTGATATAATGCACATCAAAGTAGCTAAATCTGATAGCAAAACTATTTATACTACTAGGATAGATGGTGATAATACTAAACTGTATAGAACAACAACAGGTACAGGTAATTGGACTTTATTAAAATCTTTTGAAGGTAATATCAATTCAATTGCTGTGCACCCAACTAATCCTAATAGAGTAGCGATTGCTTATACAGGTGCAAATAAAGTGATGGTAACAATAGATGGAGGAACAACTTGGGTTTCTTACAAAAAGAACCTCCCTAATTTTAGTGCATTGTCTTTAGTTTGGCAAAACAATGCAGATAATGGTTTATATGTTGGGATGAATTATGGTGTATTTTATATTGATGACACTTTTTCTGAATGGCAAGAATTTAAAAATCATTTACCAAATACCATTGTTAACGAGTTAGAGATTAATTTTAGTGATAATAAGATTTATGCTGCAACGTATGGTCGTGGTGTATGGAGATCTGATGTTTTTGATAAAAATGCACTTTCCATAATTAAAAATGAAGAGTTTATCTTTAAAATATTTCCTAACCCAACAGTAGATAAAATTTACATTAAAACAAATACACTAAAAGGGGAAGTTAAATTAACAATATTCGATTATAAAGGTAAAATGATTTATTTAAATCAAAAAGCAAAAATTGATGAGAGATTTATCTTAGATGTTTCAGGGTATGCTTCTGGAATTTATTTCTTACGCTTTAATACAAAAAAAGGAGTTTATACTTATAAGTTTATAAAGAAGTAATACTTGTTTTTAAAACGAAATAAAAATTTCAAAACTAGCACCTTATCTATTAATAAAAGAGGTGCTAATTCTCAACAACAATAATTCTATCTTCCTTTACCTCGTAAAAACCAATTCAGTTTCTGATGACATTTGTTCTGAAAAACGATAGTTATCAACATCAAAACCTTTTAATTCTTCAATTGTTTTTACATTGTTGTCAATAATATAGCGAACCATTAATCCGCGCGCTTTTTTAGCAAAAGTCATAATGGTTTTATACTGTCCTTTTTTAAAATCTTTAAAAACAGGCGTTATCATTGGCACTTTTAAAACCTTTTTAGGTATAGCTTTAAAATATTCAGAACTTGCTAAATTTATCAATAATTCATCCTCTTTTAATTCATCATTTAAAGATTTAGCCAAAGTGTCATCCCAAAATTTATAGAGGTTTTCTTTTCTACCAACTTTTAGTTTGGTACTCATTTCTAATCTGTAAGGTTGTATTAAATCTAAAGGTTTTAGCAAACCATATAAACCCGATAAAATTCGCAAGCGATCTTGTAATAAAGGAAGCTTTTCTTCTTCTAAAGAATTTACGTCAATTCCTCTAAAAACTTCACCAGTAAAAGCGTAAATAGCTTGTTTTGAGTTCTCTATATTAAAAGGAGTTTGCCAAGTTTGGTTTCTATCATAATTTAAGCGAGCCAAATCGTCAGAGATTTTCATTAATTCTGATAATTTCTTTTTAGAAAGCGTTTTTAACTTCTTGTTTAGCTTTTTAGATTGTTCTAAAAAACGCGGTTGTGTATGTAAACTTGTTAAAACTTTACTTTCGAAATCTAAAGATTTTGCTGGTGATATTATGATTTTCATACTCTGTTTTTATTGATATGTAAAAATACAATTGATTAAAAGATTTAAAAAATAATAAGTAATTTAAAATTGATATTTCCATTTATAAAATTGATAGCATTTGTAAAAGCTAAAATTTATTTTTAAATTCATCTAAACTATTTAGGTTTTTAAAGGTCTAAGAGATAGAAACTAGCAAATAATTACTTGAGTAAAGACACTGAACTTGTAAAAAAGTTAAAAGATGCTACACTAAAAGATATTGCTTTTAGTGAGCTGCTTTGCGTCTATCAAGAGCGTTTGTATTGGCATATTAGAAAAATTGTTGGCACGCATGAAAATGCTGACGATGTATTGCAAAATACCTTTATCAGAATTTATAAAAGCATTCAAAATTTTCAAGAAAAAAGCAGTTTGCATACTTGGATGTATAGAATTGCTTACAATGAATCTATCCGTTTTTTAGAAAAAAATAATAAAAAAAGTTATGATAATATTGATGAAATTTCTAGCAATTATTTAGAAGTTGTATTTGAAGATGCGTATTTTGATGGAGATGAAATTCAAAAAAAATTAAACACAATTATAAATGGATTTAAAGAAAAACAGAAGCGTGTTTTTGAAATGAAATACTTTGATGATTTAAGTTTTAGGCAGATTTCAGAAATTTTAAAAGTGTCTGAAAGCACGTTAAAATCGTCTTATTATTCAGCAGTAAAAGTTATTGAAGAAAAAATATTTTTATAAAACCAAACTATTTTTATAAAGTTGGGTCTAACTATTATATTATGAAAAAATCACAAAAAAATAGCCATAAAGAAAGTTTTTTAAAAGAAGACTTTAAAGGTGATATTTCTAAACATCACAAAAAGTATTTAGGAACAACTATTCCTGAAGGATATTTTGCAAAATCTAAAATATCAATTTTAGATAAAATAAAAGAGGATGTTAAAACAGCAGCACCAAAAGACGTTAAAAAACAATTGGTTTTTTGGATGCGTCCTAAATTTAGATATGCAGTTGCAGCATCCATAGTTTTTATTTTAAGTGTAACACTTTGGTTGCAGCATTCTAATAAAAATGATTTTAACAATGTAAATATTGAATTACTTTCATCTGCAGAAGATGTTTTAATCAATTCATTATTGGTAGATGATGCAGATTTAGATTTGTTTGCAAACCATACTTTAATGAACGAAATAGTTTTTAAAGCGGAACTTGATGAACAAAAAATGGATGATTTATTTTTAAATTCATTATTTATAGAAGACTCATTAATAGATAGTTACACGGGTGAAAAGTTTTTAGAAACAATTATTTTATAAAAAAATCAAACTATTTTAAAAAATGTAGTTCTAATTAAATAGAAACAATTATTAATTAAAAATTTACACTTATGAGAATTTCAATTTCTAAAGAGAATATTTTAAAATCGAGTATTTTATTTTTCTCAATTACTGCATTTTTTTTATCAGCTTTATTATTTACATCTTGTTCAGATTCTGAATCATCAGAATTAATAGATGATACTTCTTTAATAGAGCAAATTGAAAAAGCATCTAAAACACAAGTAGATATTTCTAGTTTACCTGCTGCAACACAAAATGTTTTAAATGAAGATTTAGCAGACAGTTATGTTAACAATGCTCAATTAGCATCTGGTTTGGGTTACAAAATATCTGTAATTACAGACAATGAATCTAGAGCAGAAGCTAGTAGCGATGTTTTCTTTGCTACAAATGGTAGACAATTAAATGATAAAAAACAAAGAGCTAAAAAAAGAAGACATAAATGTTTTCAGTTTGTATTTCCTGTAGATTTTATAATGCCAGATAATTCATCTATCACTTTAAATAGTAAAGAAGATTGGAAATTAATAAGAGATTGGTATAAAGCAAATAAAGGTGTTAAAGAACGTCCAGAATTAGTGTTCCCAGTAGATATTACTTTAGAAGATGGTACTGTTCAAACTTTAATTAATAGAGATGAATTAAAAGCAGTAAAAGATTCTTGTAAAAAAGGAAAAGATAAAAGAAAGTGTTTTAAATTAGTATTGCCAGTTAGTTTTACAATGCCAGATGCAACTGTAATTAATGTTACCGAAAGAAAAGATTTTAAATTAATTAGAGAATGGCATAAAGCAAATCCTGATGCTACTAAAAAAGGAACTTTAAATTATCCTGTAGATATTTTTTATAGAAATCAAACAACAGTAACTATAAATAATGAAACAGAAATGGAGGCAGCCAAAAATGGGTGTAAATAAAAAGTATTTTGTACTTTAGATGTTAAAGAGTAAAAATAAATTAAAAATGAAATTAAAAACCATCATATATACTATTTTCTTTATGAGTTTGATGTTCTTTAATACCACACTTTTTGCTCAAAATTCTAGTTACGATTTAATTACTAAAGAGCTCACAAAAGAGCAAAGAGCATTGTTGCAGAAAGAAAGAGAAGTAATGAAATCTAACAGAAAAGCTTTTAAAGCTACACTTACTAAAGAACAATTATCCATTTTAAGAGATAAAACAATTTCTAAATCAGAAATTCGAAAACGCTTGTTAACCACTTTTACTAGAACACAGAAAGATTTGGTAAGAAACCAACAAATGCGTTTAAGAAAAACGAGAGATAATTTTAGAAAAACGCTTTCTGGCGAACAACGCAAAATGCTAAAAGAACGGATTGATAAAATTAGAAAAGCAAAAGATAGAGGAGAATTAAAAAACGGAACAAGAGTAAATAACCCTAACAAAAGAAAAAAAAGAAATAGAGGAAATTAGTTATTTATGAGGCTTCTTTATCAAGAATTAAAAAACACTTTACAAGTTTTTGGGTTGCTATTGTTTACAATGGCAACCTCTTTTTGTGCTTATGCTCAAGAAGATAAAGATGATGATATAGATGGTTTGTTAGACGAACTTTTTTTTAGCAATCAACAATTTTTAGATGAATTAATAGAAAGCGATTTTACCTACAATTTTTTATACACATCTTTATCTTACAACAGCAACACTTTTTTTTCTGGTAGAGATTCAGGTACAAATCAATTTAATATCATTCCTCAAGTTTCTTATTATCATTCTTCAGGATTTAACGCTAGTATTTCCGGAATTTATTATCAAAGTTTTCAACCCAATTGGGATTTTACAAGCGCTTCTGTTGGCTATTTTAATACTTTAGGAAAAGCCAAAAACCTTATCTATAATTTAGGATACACAAAGTATTTTTATTCTGATGGAAATGATGATTTTACAAATTCTTTAGACCTAAGTTTAGGAATAAGAAATAAAAAAAGAACTTTAGGAACCAATATTTCTGCCTCTTATTTATTTGGTTCAGAAAGCAGTTTTCAATTCGTTTCTAGCAGTTATTTAAACCTTACTTTAAAAAGAACTTCAAATTTTGCACTACGTTTAAGACCAAGATTCAACTTTATAGTCGCCAAACAAAACATTACCCTAGAAAAGTTTGTTTTTGTAAAAGGAAAAAGAGTTTTAAGAACGTTTAATTTTGATGTTTTTAATTTGATGAATACACAACTTAATATTCCATTATCACTTTCATTAAAATCTTGGGATTTTGAATTAGGGTATAATCTAAATTTCCCAAATGCATTGGTAAACGAAAACAACTTAAATACAACTGGCTTCTTTAATCTTTCCGTTGGTTATTTGTTCGATTTAAGTAAAAAATAAAAAATCATTTTAATGAATATAGCTTTTGTTTTAAATATTAATCGCAATATTGCAATAAATAAATTAAGATGGGTGTAACCAAGTCAGAAATTTTTACAGAAGAACAAAATAAAATAGCAGAAATAGCAAAAGTGTTAGGGCATCCTGCTAGAATTGCCATTTTAGAGTTTTTAATCAAATTAAAATCTTGTGTTTGTGGAGATTTAGTTAAAGAAATTGGTTTGGCACAACCCACAATTTCTCAACATTTAAAAGAATTAAAAAAAGTAGGAATAATAAAAGGAACCATAGAAGGTACAAGTGTTTGCTATTGTATAGACCAAGAAAATTGGGAGCATATAAAAAATACCTTAAACATATTTTTAAATAAAAATTCAACAAATAGTTGTTGTTAAACAGAAAAAAATAACAAATTAAAAGAACACAAATGAATAAAGAGCAAGAATTAAAAGACATTGTAAGAGAACGTTATGCAAAAATTGCAGAACAAGGAAAAGCAGAAAATGCAGCATCTTGTTGTGGCGCTACTACACCATCAAATAAAGTATATAATATTATGATGGATGATTATACAGATACAAAAGGATATGTAGAAGATGCAGACCTTGGTTTAGGATGTGGCTTACCAACAGAATTTGCTATCATTAAAAAAGGAGATACTGTTATAGATTTAGGTTCTGGTGCAGGAAATGATTGCTTTGTGGCTAGACACGAAACTGGTGCAGAAGGAAAAGTAATTGGTATAGATTTTACACCAATTATGATAGAAAAGGCACGTATAAATGCAGAAAAATTAGGTTACAATAATGTTGAATTCAGACAAGGAGATATAGATGCAATGCCTGTAAGTAATGATGTTGCAGATGTAATAGTAAGTAATTGTGTATTAAATCTTGTACCAAACAAACAAAAAGTAATTAGAGAAATATACAGAGTTTTAAAACCAAGTGCACATTTTAGTGTTTCTGATATTGTTTTGGTTGGTAAACTACCAGAAGCTTTAAAACAAGATGCAGAAATGTATGCAGGTTGTGTTGCTGGTGCTATTCAAAAAGATGATTATTTACAAATGATACAAGAACAAGGTTTTAAAAACATAAAAATTCAGAAAGAAAAACCTATTGTTATCCCTAATGATATTTTGAGCAAATACTTATCAGAAGAAGAGGTAAATAAATTTAATAAGGGAGCTACAGGAATTTTTAGTATCACTGTTTATGCAGAAAAACCTGGAGAAAAATTTGAAAAAAAACATATAAAAATACCAGAAACTAATGCAGAGTCTTGTTGCTCACCAAAAAGTGGTTGTTGTTAGTTTGTTTATAATTTAAAAAAAGATAATTTAGTCATCACAATAAATAAACATCAAATTGTTTAAAACTAAGGTTAATTTATAACAATGACACAGCATAGAAAGAGAAATAAAAACTTAGGTTTAGCAGAATTAATAGCTATTGCTCTTGGAGGAATGGTAGGTGGTGGAATATTTACAATACTAGGAATTTCTGTTTCTTTAATAGGAAACTTAACACCAATTGCAATTATTATAGGAGGATTAATAGCGTCTTTAGCGGCATATTCTTATGTAAAATTAGGACTGTATTACAAAGATGAAGGAGCAACGTATTCTTTTTTTAAACGCACTTTTCCTAATTCAAATTTCTTTGCGTCTGCAATTGGTTGGTTTATTATATTTGGTTACATAAGTACTTTGGCACTTTATGCTTACACTTTTTCTTCTTATGCAATTAGCAGTACAGAATTTGCTGATAATATTTATATTAGAAAAAGTATTGCAATTGGCGTAATTACACTCTTTACTTTAATAAATATTTGGAGTGTAAACGGAATGGGTAAAATAGAAGATTTAATGGTATATACCAAACTCGTTGTTTTAACTATAATTTCTTTTGTTTTAATGAATCACGGAACAACAGATTTTGGTTCGTTTATAGAGAATATGACTTTAGATTTAGAAAAATCAAGTGTTTTTTCTATTCTAATTGTTGCCTCTTTAACTTTTGTTGCTTACGAAGGTTTTCAATTAGTTATTAACGCAGTTAGTGAAATGACAAACCCAGAAAAGAACATACCAAGAGCAATTTATAGCGCAATTACTTTGGCAGTATTAATTTATGTTGTTATTTCTATGGGAGCATTATTTGCTATTCCAACAGAAGAGATTGTTAAAAATAAAGAATTTGCACTTGCTTCTGGAGCAGGAAATGTTTTAGGTAAGCTAGGTACAAATTTGGTGATTTTTGGAGCTATTTTAGCAACAAGTAGTGCAATTAGCGGAACTGTTTTTGGTTCATCTCGTCAAATGTCAGTCATTGCAAAAGATGGGTTTTTTCCTCGAATTTTATCTATTAGAAAAAATAGCAGTCCACAAAATGCAATTATTGCAATGGCGTTAATTTCAAGTTTGTTAATTTTAATTGGTGGATTAGAACTAATACTCGAATTTGGAAGTATTACCTTTCTCTTAGTTTCCTTATTAATGGCAATTGCTAACTTTAAAATAAGAAGTAAAACCAATTCTTCTACATTTTTAACGGTAATTTCTATAGTAGGTTTAAGTATTGGTGGCGTTTTAATTCTGTATTATGAATTTACAAATAACTGGCAACAAATGCTAGCTATAATTATATTGTATATTTTACTTGCTTTAGGAGCTTGGAAATTTTCAAGAACTAAAGGATAAAAACAAAATTAAAAAACCTATTTATTGATGATGTGATTTCTAAGCACAAACAAAATAACATAAAAACATTAGCGAATTATTTTAAATTTCTTCTTTAGAATGCTCAGAATACGTTCTCCATTTTTCTAAACAATCTGCTATATCTCGTGGAATTTCAGAATTAAATTGTAAAAATTCTCCCGTTGTTGGATGCGTAAATCCTAAGGTTTTTGCGTGTAAAGCCTGTCTTGGTAACACTTTAAAACAATTGTGTACAAACTGCTTGTATTTGGTAAAAGTAGTTCCTTTTAAAATGTCATTTCCACCATAACGTTCGTCATTAAAAAGAGTATGACCAATGTGTTTAAAGTGCGCTCTAATTTGATGTGTTCTACCCGTTTCTAATTTACATTGCACTAGAGTAACATACGTTAAACGCTCTAAAACTTTAAAGTGTGTAACAGCGTGTTTCCCAAAATCGCCATCAGGAAAAACAGCCATTTGCAAACGGTTTTTTAAACTACGTCCAATATTACCTTCTATTCTTCCTTCGTCTTCTTCAATATTTCCCCAAACCAAAGCATAGTATAAACGCTCTGTAGTTCTATCAAAGAATTGTTTAGATAAATGTGCCAATGCAAATTCGGTTTTTGCAATTACTAATAATCCGCTTGTATCTTTATCAATTCTATGTACCAAACCTGGTCTTTCATTAGTGTTGGTGGGCAAGTTTTCTATGTGATGCATTAAACCGTTTACCAAAGTTCCAGAATGATTTCCGTGCCCAGGATGCACCACCATTCCTGCAGGTTTATTAACAACAATTAAAGCATCATCTTCATAAACAATATCTAAAGGAATATCTTCTGCAATCAATAAATTTTCTTGAGGAGGATATGCTAAAACAACTCTAACAACATCATTTGGTTTTACTTTATGATTCGATTTTACAACCAGATCATTTACCAAAACATTACCAACTTTTGCAGCTTGTTGTATTTTATTTCTGGTGGCATTTTCTACAAAATTCATCAAAAATTTATCTACTCGTAAAGGTACTTGTCCTTCAGTAGCAACAAATCTATAATGCTCGTACAAATCGTCGTTTTCTATGTTTTGAGGTTGATTTTCTTGCATTTTTTTTATTTAGTGGCAAAGTTTTTTAACTAAGTTACAGAGTTACAAAGTAAAAAAGTTGCAAAGCTGAATAGTATTTTAGTTCTGCTAACTGCTAACTGAATTAATTCCCTCTACCATCACCTAAAACTAAATCTACAATAGAATTTAGCGGTAATTTATCTCCAGGATTTAATATTTTTCCTTTGTAACGTAAACCACGAACCACATTTTTACCAATATCGTTAACATAAGTAAAATCTGTACCAACATTTAAACCTTTAGAACGCAATTGAGAAGTAGCTTGTCTTTTTGTACGCCCGTTTAAATTAGGGATTGTTACATCTCTATATTTAGACGGATTTAAAGTTAAATAGATTTTACGTTTTTCTTTTACAAAATCTCCAGCTTCTGGGCTTTGTTCTATCACAGATCTTTTTGGGTAATTAGGGTTATAACTCGCACTATCAATCACTATAAAATCTAAATTAAGTTCTTTTAAATTTTTAGCTACATCTGTTAAAGACATCTTATGTAAATTAGGAACTTGAATTTTTTGATTGTGATTGGTAGAAAAACCCAACCAATATTTTAAGGTAAAAATAAAGACCAATAAACCAATAATTGCAATGGCAACTTGTTTAAAAAAAACCTTACTTTTTAAAAATTGAAAAACACTCATTTTTTGATTTTTAGAACACACAAATATATAAAAACTAAACGTTGCTATTTCTATTATTATTTTGATAAATTTGTTTTATTATTTTACAGTCAATGAAGAAGAACATCGCAATTGTTATGGGTGGTTATTCATCCGAAGTTAATATTTCTCTTAAAAGCGGAAACGTTGTTTATAATCATTTAGATAGAGAGAAATACAATCCTTTTAGGGTTCATATTTTAAAAGAAAAATGGGTGGCGTTAGATGATTCTGATAACGAATATGCAATTAATAAAAACGATTTTTCTTTTGTTTTAAATAATGAAAAAATCATTTTTAATTGTGTGTTTAATGCCATTCATGGTTCGCCAGGAGAAAACGGAATGTTATTGGCGTATTTTAATTTAATAGGAATAAAACACACTTCTGCACCATTTTATCAAATGGCATTAACGTTTAATAAAAGAGATACTTTAAGTGTTGTAAAAGAATATGGTGTAAAAACTGCTGTGTCTGTATATTTAAATAAAGGCGATGAAATTAATCTTCAAAAAATTATAGATAAAGTTGGTTTACCTTGTTTTGTAAAGCCTAATAATGCAGGTTCTAGTTATGGAATTTCTAAAGCACATACTTTAGAAGAAATGATGCCTGCAATTAAAAAAGCTTATAAAGAAGATTCAGAAATTTTAATTGAATCATTTTTAGAAGGTACAGAAGTTTCTGTTGGCGTAATTGAATATAAAGGAAAAACCACGGTTTTACCAGTTACAGAAATAGTTACAGAAAATGATTTCTTTGATTATGAAGCTAAATATGAAGGAAAATCTCAAGAAATTACACCCGCTAGAATTTCTAAAGAAGAGAAAATAAAAGTTGAAAAAACTGCCAAAAAGGTATATTCAATTTTAAATATGTCTGGTTTTTCTCGTTCTGAATATATTTTAGTAAATTGTGAACCATATTTCTTAGAAATGAATACAGTTCCTGGGCTTACAGAAGAGAGTATTTTGCCTCAACAAGCTAACGAAGCAGGAGTCTCATTAAAAGATTTATTTGGTAATGCCATAGAAAGTTCCCTCAATAGCTTTAAATAAAGAGGTGTTACCTCTTAAGTTTTAAGGTATTTTTCTATTTTTATCAACTATTAATTTCTATACTTCAAAGTATAAAAGAGGGTATATGAAAAGAGCAATATTTCCAGGGTCATTTGATCCCATAACTTCTGGTCATCACGATATTATAACTCGTGGTGTTACTTTATTTGATGAACTTATTATAGCCATTGGTGTAAATTCTAATAAAAAATATATGTTTTCTTTAGAACAACGTAAAAAGTTTATTGAAGATTCTTTTGCTGATAATCCAAAAATTAAAGTAGTTGCCTACAAAGGTTTAACTGTAGATTTTTGCCAAGAAAATAATGTGGAGTTTATTTTAAGAGGGTTAAGAAATCCTGCAGATTTTGAATTCGAAAAAGCAATTGCTCATACAAATAGAGATTTAGCTCCCATAGAAACTGTTTTTCTATTAACAGCCGCAAGTACATCTTATATATCTTCATCAATTGTAAGAGAAGTGATTAGAAATAATGGAGATTACACAAAATTAGTCCCTAAAAGTGTTAGAGTTGCAAAACAATAAATTAATACAATAACAATAAATCAAAACAAAATGAAAAAATTTATAATTGCATCATTAGTTATGATGATGTCATTTTTAGGGTTTTCGCAAAGTTCTTATTATAAAGTAGGCGATACGCTATATTATGCAAACAATAGAGCAACTTATGTAAAAACAAATACTTTAGTTGTTATAAAAGAAACCAATGTTGGTAAAAATAGTAATGTTTTTAAAGTTGAAAAATTTTTATTAGACAATACTAAAAATAAATATGTTTTAGACTCTAAATTTACTACCAATGGCTTACAATTATTAAAAGCCAATGGAGGTTTTGTATCTTTTCATAAAAATGGAAATAAAGCATCTGAAGGTAAAGTTATAAATGGTAAAAAAGGAAATGGAATCTGGACATATTATTATAAAAATGGAAAGAAAAAATCTGAAGAGAAAAGGTCTAAAGAAACTTTTTTTAGTGATGAAACTTACAATTTAATAGAGAGTTTTTGGGATGATAAAGGAGAACAAACTGTAACCAATGGTAATGGCTTTGTTCAATTTAAAAATGATGAAGGTTTATTTGAAAAAGGAAGTTATAAAAAGGGTTTAAAAAACGGATTATGGACGGCTTTTAACGGAAAAGAAAAAAAATATGAAGAAACTTACAAAAAAGGAAAACTTACCAAAGGAACAAGTTGGAACAAAACCAGTGATGAATTTTCATACAAAGAAGTAAATACACCTGCATTTTACAAAAAAAGAGATAATAGTGCTATAAGAAAATATGTTAGCAAAAGGTTTAATACAGAAACAGCCGGAATTAAAGGAGATATTTATGTTACTTTTACTGTTACTAAAGAAGGTTTTGTAAAGAATGTTAATGTAATTAGAGGTTTAAACCCTGAGTATAATAACGAGGTAAAAAAAATACTTTCAGAAATGCAAGGATGGACACCCGCAAAGAAAAGAGGAAAAACGTATAACTCTAACTATACTTTAGATTTACATTTCAAAGATTAAAAGTAATATGAAAAGAATTGTTGTATTACTTGTTTTTTTAACGGTTATTTCTTGTGATAAAAAAACAAAAAAAGAGTTAGATTTTACAACACTTTTCGAAAAATCAAAAGGAACAGAAACATCAAAATACAAAGACGTTATTTCTTATTATAAAGATTTAGCAGATGCGTATTCTGGAGTTTCTTTGTTTTCTTTTGGGCAAACAGATTCAGGAGAACCTTTACATTTAGTAGTTTATAGTCAGCAAGAAATTTTTAATGTTAATGAAATTAAAATAGCAACTAAAAATAGAATTTTAATTAATAACGGAATTCATCCAGGTGAATCTGACGGAATAGATGCTTCTATGCTTTTGATTAGAGATATTATTCAAAATGATTCTTTAAAAGAAAAATATAAAAATTCTATTATTTGTGTAATTCCTGTTTATAATATTGGCGGCGCATTAAATAGAAATTCTCATTCTAGAGCAAATCAAAACGGACCTAAAGAATATGGCTTTAGAGGCAATGCCAGAAACTACGATTTAAATAGAGATTTTATAAAACAAGATACTAAAAACGCGGCTGCTTTTGCAGAGATTTTTCATACAGTTAATCCAGATGTTTTTATTGATAATCACGTTAGTAATGGTGCAGATTATCAATATGCAATTACACATTTATTTACACAACATAACAAATTAGGAGGTAATTTGGGCAAGTTTATAGAAACAGAAATGCGCCCGAGTATAGAGGAATCTTTAGCAAAAAAAGACATCATTATTACGCCTTATGTGAATGTTTGGGGTAAAACTCCAGAGAATGGATTTTCTCAATTTTTTGATGCTCCAAGATATTCTACAGGTTATACAACTTTGTTCAATACTTTAGGGTTTATGGTAGAAACTCATATGTTAAAACCGTATAAAACACGAGTAGAACAAACTTATCAATTAATGCTATCTGCTTTAGATTTTACTGAAAAAAAATCAACCCAAATCAAAAAATTAAGAGCAAATGCTGTTGATGAGATATTGGCTAAAAAAACATATCCAATAAGTTTTAAAGTTGATGTAGAAAATTCAACAGAATTGCAGTTTAAAGGTTATGAAGCTGCAATTATTGATAGTAAAGTAACCTCAGGAAAACGTTTGTTTTATGACACCAATAAACCATTTACAAAGTCAACAAAGTATTACAATAATTTTTTAGTAACTAAAAAAATCACCATTCCTAAAGCCTATATTTTACAGCAAGGTTGGCATAAAATAGTAGATCGATTAAAAAACAATCAAATACAATTTTCAAGATTTAAGAATGATACCATTATTTCTGTAGAGGTAAATCATATTGCAGATTACAAAACAAGAACATCTGCTTACGAAGGTCATTATTTGCATTATAATACAACAGTAAATACATCAATTCAAAAAATAAATTTTAGAAAAGGCGATTTGTATATTCCAACAAATCAAAATGGAGTTCGTTATTTATTAGAAACTTTAGAAGCAACAGCAACAGATTCTTTTTTTAATTGGAATTTTTTCGACACAATTTTACAACAAAAAGAAGGGTATTCTGGCTATGTTTTTGAAGATGTAGCAGAAGAGATTTTGGCTAAAAATCCATCACTTAAAAAGAAATTTGAAGATAAATTAAAAAATGATGATGCGTTTGCTAAAAACCCAAGAATGCAACTCAATTTTATTTATAAAAATTCACCTTATTACGAGTCAGCGCATTTACGTTTACCAATTTTTAAACTATTTTAAATAATGAAATATGTCTCATTTTTATTTTTAGTAACAATTTTTTTTGGATGTCAAAATCGAAAATCAAAAGTTAAAAAACAATCTATGAGCACTACTTTTTATGTAGGAACATACACAAATAAAGATTCAAAAGGAATTTACAAATACCAGCTTTCTAAAGAAGGAAAACTAAAACAAATAGGTTTGGTTGCTAAAACAGAAAATCCTTCTTTCTTAGCAAAAACAAAAGATAATAAAACTTTATTGGCTGTAAATGAGTTAGATGAAAACGGTACTGGTTTTGTGTCTTCATTTGCCATAAAAAAAGATACTTTGCAGTTTATTGGCAAATCAAAATCAGGAGGAGCGCATCCTTGTTTTATTGCTGTTAATAAAGAAAATGATGTGTTAACTGCCAATTATACAGGTGGTAATATTGGGTTGTTAAATGTTGATGAATTGGGTAAATTATCAACATTATTAAATGTACAACAGCATTTTGGTAAAGGAACAACAGACAGGCAAAAATCACCTCACGCACATTCTACTTGGTTTCATCCTGCAAAAAACGAAGTTGTCTCTGTAGATTTAGGCACCAATCAATTGTGGTTTTCTAAAATTGATACTGATAAAAACAAATTGGTTTTTACAAAACAGAAGACTTTAAAAATGGCAGAAGGAGCTGGACCAAGACATCTAGTTTTTCATCCAAATAATAAATGGATGTATGTAATAAACGAATTAAACAATACAGTTTCATTGATAAAACAAAAAGAAGAAAACTATTATGTAGATTTCTCAATTTCTACGCTGCCAAAAGATTTTATGGGAAATAGTTTTACTGCGGATATTCATATTTCTGATGATGGCAAGTTTTTGTATGCTTCTAATCGCGGACATAATTCTATAGCAATTTTCGAAGTCAATCCTAAAAATGGTACTCTAAAAACGGTTGGTTTTGAAGCTGTTTTAGGAGATTTTCCTCGTAATTTTTCTCTATCACCAAACAACAATTTTTTGTTAGTCGCTAATCAAAATACCGATAACATTATTTCTTTTAAAAGAGATTCATTAACAGGCAAACTAACTTTTGTAAGTAAAATTTCTGCGCCAACACCAGTTTGTATATTGTTTTAAATTTTTATGTAACTTGTTGCTTTTAAAAAAATACAAGTGAGTAAAATTTTATCAATCAACGGAAAAACTTATACTATTGATGTACAAGATGATATGCCTTTATTGTGGGCAATTAGAGATATTGCTGGTTTAACAGGTACAAAATTTGGTTGTGGCGTTAGCCAATGTGGCGCCTGTTCTATTTTAATTAATGGTACATTAACAAAATCTTGTAGTATGCCAGTTTCTTATGGCGTTGGAAAAGAAATTATTACTATCGAAGGAACTTCAGAAAACCTAGAATTTTTACGCAAAGCTTGGAACGATGGTAATGTGCCACAATGCGGATATTGTCAGTCTGGGCAGTTAATTGCAGCTACATCATTATTAGATAAAAACGCAAATCCAACAGATAAAGATATAGATAATGCTATGAGTGGCAACATTTGTAGATGCGGAACCTATACAAGAATTAGAAAAGCAATTCATAAAGCTGTTGCGCTTAAAAACGAATCAATATGAGTAAAATTCAGCAAATAAATCGTAGAGATTTCGTAAAATTATTGGGTTTAACTTCTGGCGGAATTCTCTTAGGATGTAATATTTCTTCAGATAAAAAAGAATTTATTCCGCAAGCGGATAAAAAAACATTTTCGCCAAATTTATTTGTTCAAATTCAAAAAGATGGAAACATTACTTTGCTAGCATCTCGTTCTGAAATGGGGCAAGGAATTAGAACGTCTTTAACCTCTGCAATTGCAGATGAATTAGAAGCAGATTGGAAATATATTACTGTAAAACAAGCAACAGGTAATGCAAAATATGGCAATCAGAATACAGACGGTTCTAGAAGTGTAAGAACTTTATTAAAACCAATGCGCAAAATGGGAGCAACAGCAAAAGCAATGCTAATTACTGCTGCTGCTAAAAAATGGAATGTGTCAGAAACAGCTTGTAAAGCAGAAAATCATTACATTGTAAATAAAGTTACAAAAGATAAAATTTTCTACGGAGATTTAGTAGATGAAGCATCAAAAGTTACAATTCCTGATGAAAAAAACATCAAATTAAAAAAAGTTGAAGATTTTAAATACATAGGTAAAACTTTAAAAAGTGTCGATTTAAAAGATTTTACACACGGAACAGCAAGGTATGGAATTGATGTAAGAATTCCGAATCTAAAATTTGCGGCAATTGCTAGATGTCCTGTTACTTTTGGTACTGTTAAAACTGTAGATAAATCGGATGCAGAAAAAACTGCAGGTGTAGAAAGTGTTTTTCAATTAGATAGAATTGTGCCGCCAACAGGTAAGTTTTTTGGAGCTTTAGGAGGTGTTGCAGTCATAGCAAATAATACTTGGGCGGCTTTTCAAGGAAAACTCAATTTAAATATTGAATGGAATTATGGTAAAAATCATTCTTTTGATTCTGAAGAGTTTACAAAAACGATAACAAAGAGAGTTCAAAAAAAAGGAAAGTTAGTTCCTGGGAGTAGAGGCAATATAAATTCTGCTTTTAAAAAATCAAAAAATATAGTTGAAGCCACTTATAACGTTCCTTTTTTGGTACACGCTCCTATGGAAGTTCCAAATGCAACAGCTTGGTTTCAGGGTGATAAAATTGAAGTTTGGGCACCTGTTCAAGATCCGCAAACTGCTAGAGCAGAAATTGCTCACTTTTTTGAAGTTCCGCTAGAAAATATTACAATTAACGTTACTTTTTTAGGTGGTGGTTTTGGTAGAAAATCAAAATCTGATTTTGTGGTAGAAGCTGTGGCGTTGTCAAAAAAAATAAATGCGCCAGTACAAGTTGTTTGGACTCGTGAAGATGATGTAAAACACAGTTTTTATCACGCTACAAGTGCACAATATTTAAAAGGTTCTTTAGATAAAAACGGACAAGTTTCTGGATGGTTACAACGTGTTGCATTACCATCTATAACATCAAGTTTTAAACCAATGTCAGATTACGCAGCAGGTTTTGAGCTTAATCAAGGTTTTACAAATAATCCTTATAACTTAGAGAATTTTCAATTAGAAAATGTAAAAGCAGCGTCTCATTTAAGAATAGGTTGGTTGCGTTCTGTAGTTAATATTCATAGTGGTTTTGGTAACAATTCTTTTGTTGATGAATTGGCTTTTGCAGCAAAAAAAGATCCTGTTCAATTTCAATTAGATTTAATAGGAAAAGATAGAATTATTAAAGGAAGGTCTAAGTTTTCATATCATTCTAAAAGAATGAAAAAGGTATTAAAGAATACTGCTAAAATTGCTAATTGGGGCAAAAATTTACCAAAAAATCACGGTTTGGGAGTCGCAATTCATTATAGTTTTTATAGTTATGTAGCCACCATTGTAGAAGTTTCTGTTAAGAATAATAAAGTAAAAGTAGAAAATATTTGGACCACCATAGATTGTGGTTTGGTATTAAATAAAGATAATGTAAAAAATCAGTTAGAAGGTGCAGCAATTTTTGGAATGTCTTTAGCGTTGTTTGGCAAAATTTCAGTAAAAGAAGGAGCCGTAGAACAACATAATTTCTTTGATTATCAAATGACAAGAATGAAACACACTCCAAATATTTATATTGATATTATTGATAATATGGATGAAAAACCAACAGGAGTAGGAGAACCTGGAGTTCCTGTAATGGCACCAGCAATTTGTAATGCAATTTTTAATGCTTCAGGTAAAAGAGTTCGCTCTTTGCCTATTATAGAGGAAGGATTTATGGTGTAATTTTAAATTTATAAAAAATGAAAGATACAAGTCATCATGATGAACGAGTTGCAAATATGAAGTTTGCGTCTGTTTATCCACATTATATTACAAAAGTTGAAAAAAAAGGGAGAACTCAAGAAGAATTACTACAAGTTATAGAATGGTTAACTGGTTATGACCAGAAAAAAATCAATCAGTTTATCCAATCAAAAATTACTTTTAAAGAGTTTTTTGATGGCGCTACTTTAAACCCTAATGTGTATTTAATTAAAGGTGTAATTTGTGGTTATAGAGTTGAAGAAATAACAAACCCAATAACAAAACAAGCCAGATATTTAGATAAGTTAATAGACGAATTAGCTAGAGGTCGTAAAATGGATAAGATTTTACGAACTCCCAAAAAATAATTATTTGCTAAAATTGATACTCGTTTAAAGGTTTAGGAAAATCTTCAGGGTTTGCTGCTAAATGATAACGGGGATCATCAATAGCTTCTTCAATAATATCTGTATAAATTGGGCTAGATTTGTATAGCAACAACTTACAATCTTCACTTAAATGCTTTAAAGTTATTTTTTTACCTGCTGCTTGATATTTTTCTACCAAAGCAAAAATGGCTTCTATTGCAGAATGATCCGAAACGCGAGCTTCTACAAAATCGATTTCTACTTTTTCGGGGTCGTTTTTCACATCGAATTTGTCATTAAAAGCAGCAATGCTTCCAAAGAATAAAGGTCCCCATATTTCATAAATTTTAGTGCCATCATCTTTAAAACGTTTTCTAGCTCTAATACGTTTAGCGTTTTCCCAAGCAAAAGCCAAAGCAGAAACAATTACACCAGCAATAACTGCAATTGCTAAATCAAAAATTACGGTTAAAGCAGAAACTAAAATTAGTACAAAAATATCTGTTCTAGGTATTTTGTTGATGATTCTAAAACTAGACCAAGCAAACGTACCAATAACTACCATAAACATAACGCCAACCAAAGCCGCAATAGGAACTTGCTCAATGTAAGAAGATGCAAAAAGGATAAACATTAGTAAGAAAACGGCTGCTGTAATTCCAGATAAACGTCCACGTCCACCACCTTTTATATTAATAATTGATTGCCCAATCATTGCGCAACCACCCATTCCGCCAAACAAACCAGTAATAATATTTGCACCACCTTGTGCCATACATTCACGGTTTGAATTTCCACGCGTTTCAGTTAAATCGTCAATTAAATTTAAAGTCATTAAAGATTCTATTAAACCAATGGCGGCTAAAATTCCTGCATAAGGTAAAATGAACCAAAATGTTTCCATATTTATAGGGATGTTAGAAAAAGTTTCTAAAACAGGAACAGGAAACCCACCTTTTAAGCCTTCTCCACCACCATCTCTAATAAAAGAACCAACCGTAGCAACATCTAAATTTGAAAATATTACAATACCTGAAACAACCAAAATTGCAATTAAAGCTTCAGGTAATTTTTTGGTTGCTTTAATTTTAGGTAAACCCCACATTATTAACATAGTTAAACCCACCAAACCAATCATATACCATAAAGAATTACCTTCTAACCAAACTTTTTCTCCGTTAACAGTTTGTTTAAACATACCTAATTGCGATAAGAAAATAACAATTGCCAAACCGTTTACAAATCCCATCATTACTGGGTGTGGAATTAAACGAACAAACTTACCCAATTTAAAAACACCAGCTAAAATTTGTATGATTCCCATTAAAATTACGGTTAAGAAAAGGTAATATAAACCTAAATTTTCTTCAGGATTTCCCATAGCATTTCCTTCAGCAACTAAAGAAACCATAACAACAGCTAAAGCACCTGTTGCGCCAGAAATCATTCCTGGTCTACCTCCAAAAATAGACGTAATTAAACCAATCATAAACGCAGCATATAAACCCACAAGCGGATCTACACCTGCCACAAAGGCGAAAGCCACTGCTTCAGGAACTAATGCTAATGCAACTGTGATTCCTGATAAAACATCATTTCTTACGTTTTTTACACGTTTGGTAATAAATTCAGTCATAATTATTGGTAGTTTTTAGAAGTCGGCAAAGATAGTAGGTTTTTTTAGAAAACTAACTTTCTTTAAAAGTATCATACACTAATTTTATATTGGCATATGAATTTTTAAAAATCTCTTTAATTTCAGTCTCATTTTTAAATCCAACTTCTGTTATTCCTTCTTTTATTTGAGGAATTAATTTTTTGTTATAATCAGAAGTCATTAAAAACCAGTGTGTTTCTTTTAATTTTATGCCTTTATGAAAGTAAATATGATAAGTTGTTAATAAAGGTTTAATCAATTTTAATTTTTTGATGCCACATTCTTCCTCAACTTCTCTAATTGCAGCAATTTCTTGGGTTTCTCCTTTTTCAATCCATCCTTTAGGTAAATCCCAAACAGCATTTCTGTAAATAAACAAAACTTCTTTTTTAGAATTTAAAACCAAGCCACCAGCTGCAGGAATTACTTTCATATTTTTAAGAAATGATTCCCAATCGCTCTCTAAATCAGTAGAATATAAATTGATGCCTTTAATCTCTTTATTTTTTATTTGTGCAATAATTTCATCAAAAGAGATGTTTTTAAAAGAATAAACAGGGAAATTATTTTCTTTTTTAGTAGAAGAAGTGATAATTATCTGCGCATCATTTACAAAAACTTTATACATTTGCGGTATGATTTTAAACAAAGATACGGCAAAAAAAACGGCTGAGCTTTTATTGCAAATTAAGGCAATAAAATTAAGTCCAAGCAAACCATTTAATTGGGCATCAGGCTGGAAATCGCCCATATATTGCGATAACAGAATTACATTATCTTATCCGCCAGTTCGTGTTTTTTTAAAAGAAGAAATTGCAAAAATTGTTGAATTAGAATATGGTAAACCAGATGTAATTGCTGGTGTTGCTACAGGCGCAATTGCTATTGGAATTTTAGTAGCTCAAGAATTAGGAGTTCCTTTTATTTATGTAAGACCTGAACCAAAAAAACACGGTAGAAAAAACCAGATTGAAGGTCATTTAGAAAGTGGACAAAATGTGGTTGTTATTGAAGATTTAATTAGTACCGGAAAAAGCAGTTTAAATGCAGTCGAAGCTTTAAAAGAAGCAGGAGCTAGAGTAAAAGGAATGGTAGCTATTTTCTCTTATGGATTTAATGTGGCAGACAAAAATTTTGATGAAAAAGGAATTCGTTTAACTACGTTAAGTAATTACGAAAACCTATTAGAACAAGCTTTAGATAGTAATTATGTTACTGAAAAAGAGTTGGCTACTTTAAATGATTGGAGAGAAAATCCTAGTGAGTGGAAACAATAAATTTAAGAAAATGAATATAAACGGAAATACAGTAATTTTAGAAAAACCGGCTAAAGAAGTCTTTATGTTTTTTACCAAATTAGAAAATTTTAAAGAAATTATGCCAGAGAATATTCAAAAATTTGAAGTGGATGGAGATTCATTTTTATTTGGATTACCAGGGATGCCAGAAATTAGATTGGTGTTAAAAGAAAAAACGGAATTTTCTAACATTACTCTAGGAGCTGCAAGTAGCAAATTACCTTTTACTTTGGCTGCAGATATTAATGAAATATCCGAAAATAAAACAGAAGTACAACTAAAATTTGATGGAGATTTTAACCCAATGATGGCAATGATGATTAAAAAGCCATTAACCAAATTTGTAGACACGCTTACAGAAAATATTGGCAAACTTTAAAGAAAAGAAATTTCTTTAATTCCGAATTCTTTTATAGATTCATCTTCTAATTCAATTAAAAGATTACCCACATCAGAAATTCCGGAAATCATACCCATAAAAATTTCATCCTTACTATTTTTAAACATAGTAGGGATGTTTTTTTTGTACAAAACTTTTAAATAATTGTCTTCTAAAAATTTAAATTTTTTGTCTTCTAATAACTTTATTTTTTCTTGAATTTTTATTAGAATATCTTTTAGTAAATCATCTAAATTAAATTTTTTTGATGTTGCTAATTTTAATGAAGTAGCATTTTTTAGGTAACTAGGAAATATTTCTTGGTTTACATTCAACCCAATTCCTATCACAGAATTTTTAATACTGTCACCTTTAAATGTGTTTTCTATTAAAATACCGCAAATCTTTTTATTTGCTGACAGAATGTCGTTAGGCCATTTTATAGAAAGTTTAGGAGTTTTTTTATCAAAAAGCACCTCATAAATAGATGATGAAATTGCAAAACTTAAATATTTTTTTTGAGTAATTTTTAAATCATCAAAAGTTATAAATATACTGAATGTAAGGTTTTTGTAAGGTTCAGTAATCCATTTTTTTTCTTGTTGCCCTCTTCCTTTTGTTTGTTTTTCTGTTACTGCAACAGTAAAATTTTTGAGTGTAGAATTTTGTGCCAAATCCTTTAAAAAAGAATTTGTAGAATCAATGGCACTAAGTTTGATTATTTTCAATTGTTAAATAAAGTGTAAACTACCGTAATAATACATAAAATACTCGCAAAAAAATAATAACTTTGCGTTTAATTAAAAAAGTTAATGACAAAAAAACAAGTAAGTACAGACAATTTAATTGCTGTAATCATAAAAGGGATTGATGATGTAAAAGGAGAAGACATTCAATTACTAGACTTACGAGATATAGAGAATACCGTTTGCGATTATTTTGTAATCTGCTCAGGTAACTCAAACACACAGGTAAATGCAATTTCTGGTTCAATTCAAAAAGCGGTTAGCAAAGAGTTGAAAGACAAACCTTGGCACATAGAAGGACAAACAAATTCAGAATGGGTTTTAATGGATTATGTAAACGTTGTTGTACATATTTTTCAGAAACACATTCGCGATTTTTACGATATAGAGAGCCTTTGGGGAGATGCTAAAATAACAGAAATAAATCCAGTTTAATTTTTTGATTTTTTAATAGATGAGTGATTCAAAAAAAGATAATAATTCTAATATGCCTAAGTTTAAATTTAGCGCATATTGGGTATATGCGGCTATATTTATTGCAATAATAGCTATACAGTTTTTTAATAGTGGAGATTTAGCTTCAAAAAATATTTCTAAAAATGAGTTTAATGAAATATTAAAAGAAAACGATATCAAAAAAATTGTTGTTGTAAATAACAATTTAGCGCAAATATATATAAAAGAAGAAGCCTTAAAAAAAGAGCGTTACAAGAAAATGGTAAAATCTGCTTTTTATTCTAAAGGTTCCTCTTTATTCGAATATGATTTTGGCGATTTGCAAAATTTTGAAGATAGCATAGAGAAATCTAGAAGCGAAAAAGACTTAAATTTTGATTTAAAATATGAATCAAAAACCAGTATGTTCGAAACTATTTTAGGTTTTCTGCCATTTATCATTTTAATAGCAATATGGCTATTTTTTATGAGAAGAATGTCTGGTGGTGGAGCTGCTGGTGGTGGAGGTCAAATTTTTAGCATCGGAAAATCAAAAGCAAAATTATTTGACAAAGACACAAAAGTAAAAACAACTTTCGAAAATGTAGCTGGTTTAGAAGGCGCAAAAGAAGAAGTACAAGAAATAGTAGATTTTCTTAAAAGTCCAGAAAAATATACCTCTTTAGGAGGTAAAATACCAAAAGGAGCTTTATTAGTTGGCCCTCCAGGAACAGGAAAAACCTTATTAGCAAAAGCAGTTGCTGGTGAAGCAGAAGTGCCTTTTTTCTCTTTATCTGGTTCAGATTTTGTAGAAATGTTTGTAGGTGTAGGTGCATCTAGAGTGCGAGATTTGTTTAAGCAAGCACAGCAAAAATCACCATCAATTATTTTTATTGATGAGATTGATGCCATTGGTAGAGCGCGTGGTAAAAACAGTATGACAGGGGGTAATGACGAAAGAGAAAATACTTTGAATCAACTATTAACAGAAATGGATGGTTTTGGTACAGATACCAATGTTATTGTTATTGCAGCAACCAATAGAGCCGATGTTTTAGACAAAGCCTTAATGCGTGCAGGGCGTTTTGATCGTCAAATTTATGTTGATTTGCCAGATATTAAAGAGCGTCAAGAAATTTTTGAAGTGCACATAAAACCACTAAAATTGGCTGAAGATGTAAACATTGAGTTTTTAGCACAACAAACACCTGGTTTTTCGGGTGCAGACATTGCTAATATGTGTAATGAATCTGCCTTAATTGCTGCAAGAAATGGTAAAAAAGCAATTCATCATCAAGATTTTTTAGACGCTGTAGATAGAATTGTTGGCGGTTTAGAAAAGAAAAACAAAGTAATTACACCAAAAGAGAAAAAAGTAATTGCTTATCATGAAGCAGGTCATGCAACCGTAAGTTGGATGTTAGAACACGCAGCTCCATTAGTAAAAGTAACCATTGTACCAAGAGGACAATCTTTAGGTGCAGCTTGGTATTTGCCAGCAGAAAGAATGATTGTTCAAACCGAGCAAATGTTAGATGAAATGTGTGCAACTTTGGGAGGTAGAGCAGCAGAGAAAATTATTTTTGATAAAATATCTACAGGTGCTTTAAGCGATTTAGAAAAAGTAACCAAACAAGCCAGAGCAATGGTTACCGTTTATGGTTTAAATGATGAAGTTGGCAACATAACGTATTACGATTCTTCTGGAAATGATGCTTTTGTAAAACCTTATAGCGAAGAAACAGGAAAGAAAATTGATAGAGAAATTTCTAAAATGATAGAGGCTCAGTATGTAAGAGCAGTTGAGTTATTAAGCAATCATAAAGAAAAATTAACGGTTCTGGCAGAATTATTATTAGAAAAAGAAGTTATCTTTAAAGATGATTTAGAAAAAATATTTGGAAAAAGACCTTTTGAAGAAGTAGCACCAAAAATTGAAAAAGAAATTAAAGAAAAAGAAGATATTCCCCCAGTTGCAGAAAGCACTGAAGAATAAATTAATATCTTTAAATGAATGAATTTTTTTAAGAAACTATTCAATATCCCTATAAAAGAGGATAAGGAAATTCAAAAGCAAGAAGTAGATCTATCTTTAGACGATCTTTTTGTGCATAATTTTTTAGAAAAAGGAGGAAAATTTTTATACTGCTTAAAAAAAGCAGAGGTTACCAATAATTTTAAAAGTATTCTTAAAGAGAATAATTGGAACGAAATAACACTTTTAAGCAAAGATTTATCTTCTTATTTTAAGAAAAAAGATTTGAAAATTAATAATGATTTTAAATCAGATGTTCCTGTTTTTATTAAATGTGAACATTTAATTGCAGATAATGGAGATATTTTATTTTCTTCTAATCAGCTAAAAAGTATAAAATTGTCTGCAATGCCTCAAAATTTTATTGTATTTGCAACCACTAGCCAGTTGGTTAGAGATATGGGGCAAGGTTTAACAGGTATTAAAATAAATCATAAAAAAAAATTACCAACCAATATTTCTGCTATTAAGAATTATCAAATTGATAAAAATGATGATAATTTCCTAAACTACGGTAACAGTAACTCAAAAAACTTATATTTGCTGCTATTAGAAGATTTATAGTATGGGTAACCTTTTCAAAAGGAGTTTTTCAGGAATTATTTACGTTTTACTTTTTTTATCGGCGATACTTTTTTCAAAAGAATCGTACATAATTCTTACATCAATTTTTGCATTATTATGCATTTGGGAATTCTCTAAATTATTACAATTTAAAGGAGTTATAGGATACATTCTTTTTGGTTTAACACTTTTTTTGTTATTAAAAAAACCAGATACACATACAATATCTTATATTTTAATTATAACAATTTTATCTTCTGTTTACCTTATTTATCAACTGTTTACTAAAAAAGAAATAACTTTTAGAGACGAAAGAGCAAAATTAGGATTAATAATAAGATACCTCATTTTTTCTATGCTATTTTTAGTGCTTTTACCTATTTATAAAGGTGAATACAATCCTCATTTAATGATTAATATTTTAATACTGATTTGGGTTAACGACAGTTTTGCTTTCTTGGTAGGCAAAAACTTTGGTAAAAGAAAATTGTTTGTTTCTGTTTCACCAAAAAAAACAATAGAAGGTTTTTTTGGTGGATTAGTTTTTGCGCTAATATCAGCTTTTATCATTAGTAAATATAATACCGATTTTACACTTGTTAATTGGTTAATTATTGCCACTATTGTTAGTGTTATAGGTACTGTTGGAGATTTAGTAGAGTCTAAGTTTAAAAGACAAGCTAATATAAAAGATAGTGGTAGTATTATGCCTGGTCATGGAGGTATTTTAGATAGATTAGACAGTTTGCTGTTTGCAGCACCATTTGTATATTTGTATATCAATTTTATAATTTAAGTATGATTCGTTTTCACAAAGAAGGATATAAAATCATTGTTATTGCGTTTATAATATCGATTGCTGGTATTTTATTAGCAGAAAGATTTATAGAAACAACTTGGTTGGTAAAAGCAATTCAAATCTTAATTATTGGTTTTTTAATAATTGTTTTACAATTTTTTAGAAACCCAAAAAGAGTTGCGCCTTTAAACGATAATGCATTAGTTGCCCCTGTAGATGGTAAAGTTGTAGTGATTGAAGAAGTAGAAGAACCAGAATATTTCAAAGACAAAAGATTACAAGTATCCATATTTATGTCTCCAATAAATGTGCATGTAACAAGATATGCAATGAGCGGAAATATTAAATATAGCAAATATCATCCTGGTAAATACTTAGTTGCTTGGCATCCAAAAGCATCAACAGAAAACGAAAGAACTACAGTTGTTGTAAATAACAATTTTTTTGGCGATGTTTTATACAGACAAATTGCTGGCGCTTTAGCAAAAAGAATTGTAAATTATGCTAAAGTGGGAGATAAAGTAGTACAAGGAACAGATGCTGGTTTTATTAAATTTGGGTCGAGAGTAGATTTGTTTTTACCTTTAGGTACTAAATTAAATGTATCTTTAGGTGATAAAGTAAAAGGAGGAGTGCAAATAATTGCTGAAAAATAGTATTTATGGATACTGATTTAGACATAGAGTTTAATGAAGCTTTTAAAAAAATTTCAGCATTAAAAAAAGCAATAGCACCAGATGTTATGTTAAAGTTTTATGCTTACTATAAACAGGCAACTTTTGGTAATAAATTTTCTTTTAATAGCGGACTTAATGTTAGAAGTGCCTTTAAATTCAATGCTTGGATGCAATTAAATGGTATGTCTTCTAAAGAAGCCAAAAAAGAATATATTAAATTAGCAAATACAGTTTTAAATTATAAAGATTAAATTATGAAAAGAGTTTTAGTTTTAAGTCTATTAGTAGTTTTTGTTTTCAATTTTACGGCTTGTAAATCAGAAAAAAAATCAGATAATAAAGTTGAAGAAAAAAAGAGTACATCTTTATTTTCAGTAAAAAAAGCTAAAAAAGAAATTAATTTTACAGCATACAAGACTACAGAAAAATTGCCAGTAGGAGGTAAGTTTACTAAAGTTGATATTAATTCTGGTGGCGAAGGAAATTCTATAAAAGAAGCAATTAATAATACAAAATTTTCAATTCCGGTAAGTAGTATTTTTACAAAAGATACCAGTAGAGATTTTAAAATTAAGAAGTTCTTTTTTGGTGTTATGGATAATACAAAATTATTATCTGGTAAATTGGTTATAGAAAATGATTCTATTGGTTATACTACCATTAAAATGAATGGCATTTCTGAGAAAGTTGCTTTTTCTTATACTATAAAGGATAAAACTTTTGAAATGAATGCAGTTATGGATATTACAAAATGGAATGCTGTAAAAGCTTTAAATTCTTTAAATACAGAATGTAAAGAATTGCATAAAGGAGCAGATGGCGTTTCAAAAACTTGGAGCGATGTTGCTCTAAATATTAAAACTACATTTTAGAAATTTGTAATTTTTATTTGTTTTTCAAAAAAAACAGCTATATTTGAAGAAATTAATAATTAATCAACCCCTAAAAAAATAAAAGTTAAGTATTAATTAAATACTCTTTTTGCCCCTATACAAAAATGACTAAAAAATTTTCCCCTAAATTTTTAAGACTTGTGCTTGTCTTAATTTCTTTTTCATTTAACTTATCGATTTTCTCACAATCAAATGTCTATATAAAAGTAAACTGGGCTAGTTATTCTGGAGAAAATAAAATTGAAATAATAAATTCTTCAAATACAATTGTATTAACTTATGATCATAATTATGGAACTTCTAGTAATACTTCACATACAAATCAGAATTCGAGTACAGTAAGTTTGCCAAATGGAAACTATACTGTAAGAGTTTATGATAATTATGGTGATGATTGGAATGGAAGTAATCCTTATGCAAAAGTATTTGTAAACAATGTAGAGAAATTTAATTTTAATGGAGATTTTTCTAATAATGGAGCAGCTAATGTAGAAATTAAGTTAGATTATAACTTAACAATTGGTTCTTTAGACGATGCTTCTTTTAGTTATGCTTCATCTTCTTATTCTAAAACAGATTCAGACCCAACACCAACAATTACTGGAGAATCTGGAGGCACATTTTCTTCTACAGCTGGTTTAAGTATAAATTCATCAACAGGTAAAATAGACACTTCTGCTTCTACAATTGGCAATTATGTTGTTACTTATACTACCACAGCACCAAATCAAAATAGTGCTACTTTTAACATCGCAATTAATGCAGCAAGTACACCCGGAGTTGCAGAATATTTTAGTAATAACGCATCATTTTCAAATAATATAGAATATATTCCTGGTAACTTACCCATAATAATTTCTGCTCCTCATGGAGGAAAAAATGTAGACAATACCTTATCAACAAGAAGTTGTGGTGTAAATGAAGAAGATAATAATACAGATATTTTAATCAGAATTATTCAAAAAGAAATTTTCGATTTAACAGGAGGTTATCCGCATATAATCATCAACAATTTAAGCAGATCTAAGTTAGATCCAAACAGAAATAAGACAACAGCAACTTGTAATAATTCAGCAACAAACCCTTATTTTGATGCTTATCATGGTTTTATTGATAAAGCAAGTGCTAAAGTTACAGCAGATTACGGAAAAGGTATTTATATAGATTTACATGGTCAGAGCCATACACCAAAAAGAATTGATGTTGGTTTTAATATTTCTACAGCTACTTTAGATGCAGGAACTTTAAGTAATTCTATTTCAACTTCTACGATTCAAAATTTAAAAAATAATAATTTAGGAAATTTACAATTAGATGCTCTTGTTAGAGGAACTACAAGTTTTGGGCATTTTTTACAAACTACTGGAGGTTCTTTTTACAATTCTACAAATAGTGGTACATATAAACAATGTGGTAGAACAACTGGTTATAGAGCTGTGCCAAGTTCTTATAATTCTGGAGGTTGTAATGATACAACACCAAATGGTTCTGCATATTTTGCGGGAGATTATTATAGCAATATTAGACACGGTTCAGGTCCTGCAGCTTCAGAATCTACAGTAGCAGGTGGTACTATTGGTGGTGGTGGTGTAGTAGATGGAATGATGACAGAAGTAAATAGAGATGTTCGTCATTTAGGAAATTTAACAGCAGAATATAACAGAAGTGATAGCAAACCGCAAACTATTGTTCCTTTTGGTAAAGATTATGCAGCCGTTATTCTTAAGTTTATAGAAGCTCATTATAACGATTTTTCTAAATTCTCTTACGCATCTAATACGCATTCAATTTATGGAGTAGATGTTACCCCAACAATTAATGGAGTTTCAGGAGGAACTTTTACAACTACATCTGGTTTATCAATTAATGCTTCTACAGGTATTATAGATGTTTCTAGCTCAACCCCAGGCACATATACAGTTACTTATACAGGCGGAAACATACATACTTACTATAAAAAAGAAGCTCAAATAATAATAAATTCATCAACAGTAACAAACGTATTAAAAGCTAATTCTGGTAATTGGTCTTTGGCTTCAAATTGGAGTTTAAACAGAGTGCCAATTACAACAGATAATGTAAATATTCCTTCTGGTAAAACAATTAATTTAGATGTTGCTGATGTAACTGTTGCTGATGTTTCAGTGGCAGGTAATTTAAATATTAATGCCGGAAAATCTCTTACAGTTAGCGGTAATTTAACAACCACAGGTACAACAAGAGTAAAATCTGATGCAACAAGTAGTGGGTCTTTAATAGTAACAGGAACTTCATCTGGAAATATTTTATACGAAAGATATATAGAAAACAATAGCAATTGGTTTGTTATTTCTAGCCCAGTTGAAAATCAAGATATAGATGCTTTTGCAAGTGCAAGTGCTTTAGCTACTGGTAAAGGTAATAATAGAGGCTTATCGAGTTATAATAATGTTTCTCAAACTTGGGAGTATTATCAAAATGGAACCACAACTTCTGGTAATTTTAGTTTAGGGGAAGGCAGAGCAATTAGGCTTTCATCTGCAGGAAACGTAAACTTTACAGGGAATTTAAGAACAAGTAACGTACCTAAACCTGTAACTTTAGGAGCTAATGGTTGGAACTTAGTGGGTAACTCTTTTCCTTCTTTTATGAATATAAATGACCCAGCAAATAATACAAATAATATTATTGATATTAATTTTGGTTTATTAAAAACAGGTTTTAAAGCGGTTTATTTTTGGGATACAAATACAAAAACGTATAAACCTTTTAACAATTCGTCTAATGCAACTTATGCTGCACCAGGGCAAGGTTTCTTTGTAAAAGTAAATGCGAATGGTAATCTTCTTTTAAATACAAATATGCAAAGTCATCAATCTGGAGATTTGTTTTTTAAAGGCGCTAGCAAAACAAATAGATTCGAGATTAGCTTACAAGTTTCTAACGGAAAAAGTAATAAAAACACCGAGGTTAAATATATAAAAGGAACTACTACTGGTTTAGATGATGGTTATGATGCAGGTTTGTTTTCTAATAATAACTCTTTTAATGTTTATACGCATTTAATTACTGATGATAATGGCACAAAATACGCAATACAAGCCTTACCAAATACAAATTATTCTAGTATGATAATACCTGTTGGTGTAAATGCTAAGAAAAATGCAACTTTAACATTTGCAGCAGATATTATTAATACTCCAAATGATGTAGAAGTTTTTTTAGAAGATAAAGTAACAGGAGAATTTTATAAACTTAATCAAAAGAATGCTTCATATAAAGTTACTTTATCAGAAGATTTAAATGGAAAAGGAAGATTTTTTATACATACAAAAAATAATACCTTATCAACAAATAATGATTTATTATTAAGAGATGTTACTGTATTTAAAAGAGGTAATCAGTTAATAATAAAAGGACTAAATCAAGAATCTAAAATTAAACTATTCTCTATATTAGGTAAACAAGTTTTATCAAAAGAACTAACTAATAAACCAGAACATCAAATAGAAATTCCAAAATTAACTTCAGGAGTTTATTTGCTTCAAATAGAAACTAATAAAAATAAAATACAGAAAAAAATAGTTTTAGAGTAACCCCTAACTTTAAAAAAAATGAACAAAAAAATATCCCCTAAAAACCAAGAAACAATATCGAGAAAAGAAGCCGTAAAAAAAATTGGCTCTTATACAAAATATGCTGCTCTTACTGCCTTAGGCACATATATGATATTAAGCCCGCAATCGGCACAAGCAGCAAGTCCAGAACCTCCAGGAGCAGGATTTTAACTCAAGAATTTAACCCCTAAACACATATTAACCCCTAAATTATTTTACAATGAAAAATTTTAAAAATCAATTATTTTTAGCAGCATTATTGTTAATTACATTTTCAGTTAGCGCACAAGATTATTTAATGACCCTTAAACCACTTTCTGCAAGTGTTTTAAAAGTTGATGAAAAGAAAACAGTAGAATCACCTTTAATAGAAAACCAAACATTTACTTATAATTATAAAGGTGGAGAAGTAGAAGTTGTTTTTAAAGGAAAGCAACATTTTGAATTCTTTAATAATAAAAAACACTTTATTAAATCTGAATTAGTTTGGACTTCTAAAGACGAATGTTATATGGTTATAAAAGAATATAATTTACCAAATTTCCCTTTTAAAGCGGGTACAAAGATGAGAATGAAAGTAACAAAAGTAGAAGATGGCTTTGTGCATTATGTATCTACATTAGGAGGTAGATCTTGGAAAGGTAAAATGAAAGAAACACTAATTAAATAATATTTAGCTTAGATCAATCAAAGCTTTTTTAAGTATAGAAAATCGGAAAGAATACCCATTCTTTTCGATTTTTTTTGATGATATTTTACTTCCTTTTAAAAGAATAACTGCCATCTCACCAAAGATTAATTTTAATAAAAAAGAAGGAACTCCTATTGGTAAAAAAGGTTTTTTACAGATTTCTGCAAGTATTTTAGAAAAGGATTTACTAGTTTGAAAGTCAGGAGCAACAGCATTGTAAATTCCAATTAAATTATTTTCAACCGCCATTATATACATATTACACAAATCTTCTATATGAATCCAAGAAATATATTGTTTACCAGAACCTAGTGGTGCAATAATAGGCGTTTTCATTTTTTCTAATGCACCCTCTTTTTTTGATAAAACAATACCCGTTCTAAAAATTGTTACAGGTATGTTTAGTGTTTTAAATTGATGCGCTGCATTTTCCCATTTCTGACAAACATCACCTAAAAAATCATTGGCAGGTTTGTCATCTTCAGCAAAAATAGTATTTGAAGTTATTGTGCCGTAATAACCAGTTGCAGAGGCAGAAATAAATCCTTTTAAATTTATTTTGTATTCTTTTATTTTTCTAAAAAGTAGATTACTTGCTTCAACTCTGCTGTCTAAAATTTCTTTTTTTCTTTTTTTATTCCATCTTTTTTCTGCAATACTTGCACCCGCAAGATGAATGATATAATCTGTGTTTTTTAGTGCTTTTTCATCAATAAAATTGTTAGAAATATCCCAGAGAAACTCGTTTTCTTCTTTCGGATTTCTTGTTAAAATAGAGATACTATGACTTCTTTTAAGCAGCATTTTAGTTAATTTTTTACCAACTAAGCCTGTGCCACCTGTAATTAAAATTTTTGCCATTTAAAATGTTTTAACGAGTTGCTCTCGATTTTATATTTCTTTCACAAAAAGAAATAATTTCTATAATTCTTCTTTGCCTTGTGCTTTCTCTTTTTGCCTGATTTAGCCAGTATAAATAACTTTTTCTATAGCTTGGTGCAAAGCTTGAGTAATTAGTAAAAGCCGTTTTATTTTTATCAAATTCTATTTGTAAATCTTCTGGAATGATGCCTTTTTCTACGTCATCTAAAGCGGTCCAAGAGCCATTTTGTTTACCAATTTTAATAATTTCTAAACCACTTTTGTGCATTAATTTATCAGAAGATAATTCTTTTATATATTTTTTATTGAGAGCGCTCCAAACACTTTTTGGGTTTCTAGGACAGAAATATTGTTTACGTTTTCCATTTCCTAAACTTTTAACGGTAGAATCTATCCAACCAAAACAAAGAGCCACTTTTACTGCTTCTTCCCAACGCATAGAAGGTTCTTTGTTTTCTACTTTGTAAAAAACGAGAAAAACACCTTTTGAAGAATTGTAATTATTTTCTAGCCAATTTCTCCATTCAACATTATTTTTAAAATAAAGTTCAGGTTTATCTGGCATTACCTTATAATTTTTGATGGAAAACTTACCACGCTTTCGTGCCCATTTTTTCCTACGGATGCAACACCAAAAAAGAAGTTGTCAATAACAATTCCGTCTAAAGTAAACGCTGTTGCTGTTACAAATTTAAAGTTATTCCAAGTTTTAGAAGTAGTATTACTCAATGTATAACGCGTGCCAAAGTTAGCCAGAGTTGTAATGTCTGCTTTAATTCTACTGGCAGAAACTGCATTTATAATATCGTACATTTTAGTATCTGTTTGCGCTATTATTGTTGTAGAAATTAGTAGTAAAAGTATTGTAAGTTTTTTCATCTGATAATTATTTATAATACCAAAAAGGAATATCGACTACTTTTTGTGTTTCTATTTTTTTTGATTTTTTACCAATTATATTTTTACTTATTTGGAGTAAATGTTTTCCTTCACTAATATTTTTTATGGGTAAAAAAGTTTCAAAACCAAGTTGCTTATTCACTTTTGCAATATGAAAATCCGAAGAAAAGTTTATGCTATCTACTTTTAGCATATAATTAGAGTTTACAGTTTTTAGATATAAACCATAAATGCTGTCTTTTTTTAAATAGTGTTCTCTTCTTTCTTTTTTTGTTTTGGTGTTTAATATTATAATATCGCTTTTTAAACCTCTATTGTCTTTTTGCGGCTTTAAATTTTTATTAAGTTTTAAAATCTGATCTTCAATTTTTTCCTTAAAAGGGATAAAAATTTTTAAGTAAGGTTTGTCTATAATTTTAGCTTGTATAGAAGCTATTTTTACATATTGATTTTCTTCTAATAAAGAAAGATAATTATGGTTTTTAGAATAATTTGCAGATGTAGAAGAGTTATCAGAAATATAATTAGATCTCACATTATTTAATGTTGCTGAATAAAAGAAAAGGCTGTATAAAGGAACTAAAATAAAAGCGATTCTTCTACCAAATTTGTTGTCTAAAAAGTTGTAAACTAAAGGTCTGTATAAAAAGGATAAAGTAATTACACTAAATACTTTATAGATGGGCATATATAAAAAAGATGTCCATTCTTTTTTCTTTAAAAAACCTTGTGTAATAAAATCTATAAAAACAATTAGCGCAAGAAATAAGTAAAATATAGCAAAAAAACCTAAAAACATTGTTCCTACAATTTCTGAAAAGATGCCAGATTCCATAAAAAGTTTTATTGCTAAAACGAGTATAAAAAACACGCAAAAAACGGCAATAAAATAGAAGAGTGTTAAAAATGTTACAGCAAATAAAATACTACAATAGTTTTCTAATTTGGCAATGTAACTATCAAAAGAACCAACTTTCTTTTTTAAATATTTGGTAAAACGTTTTCCGTAGTTTAATTCTTCATAATCAATTTCGTTAGAAACGTAGCGTAAACCTATGGCGCCAATCCATAAACCTCTTAAAACAACATGTATAATTAGGTTAATTATAAGGATGTAACAAGAACCTATAACCACTCTAAATAACGGTGTTATGTAAGTATTTTCTAATGCTCTGGCTTCATTGTAACCAGCTTCTAAAGGAGCTAACGCACTAATTAAACCAAAAATTGCAAAACCAGAAATTAGTAATTCTAGTTGCCAACTTTCTTGTTGCAATTTGTCTAATAGTTCTTTAAACTTACTGTCTTTATAATCGTTCTTCATTAAAAAAATATTTTCTTTAAAGATACTGACTTTTTAAAAACAAAAAAACCACTTCATAAAAATGAAATGGTTTGTAAACTGAGTTAAAAATTTTGGATTATTCTTTGTCTAATTTTTTGGTTTGATTAAATCCTATAAGTAAAGCGCCACCAGCACATAAAAATATAGATGCTGCATAGAAAACTCCAGAATCTATGGCGTTTTCTGGTCTGTTTTGCCAAGAACCATTATATCCAAAATGATAACTTAAAAGTGTACCTAATAAGATGCCAATTCCAATTCCCATTGCTAAAAGACCAAGATTAAGAATTAAAACTTTCCAGAAAGGAGCTGCATTTTTTGCGGATCCTTTCATAAAAATACTTGCATCTGCACCTTTTTCTATTAATGCTAAACGTTCTTTATTTCTTGTTGAAAAGTATAAATAAAATACTCCAAAAATGCTTCCAAAGATTACTGCTAAAACTGCGACTTCCATAATTTATTATTTTTAAGTTTTAAAATGATTAATTTTATTGTGTTTGTAGCTTTGACGATAACATTTAAAATTAGGTTACAAAAAAAGCAAAAAATATTTTTTATAAAAAACTGTAACCTATTTCTATGAGATACAGTCAAAGAAAAAATGACAAACAACAAAGACCAACTATATATTACAAAAGTCATCAACGGAGATACAAATGCTTTTGTGTATCTTGTTGATAATTATAAGAATATGGTTTTCTCTTTGGCGTTTAAAATGACAAAGAATAGAGAAGAAGCAGAAGAAATTAGTCAAGATACGTTTATAAAAGCCTATAAAAATTTAAATAAATTTAAAGGCGATTCTAAATTTTCTACTTGGTTGTACAGAATTGCTTATCACGCAAGTTTAGACAGTATCAAAAAAAATAAAAACAATAATAATACCTTTGAAATTAACAATATTACTTACCATCAAATTAAATCTGTAGATGCTGTTTTAGAAGGAATTGAAAGAAAAGAACGCGCTAAAATTATGAATGACTGCTTGTTAAAATTGCCTTTAGAAGAGCGTTCTATAATTTTGATGTTTTATTACGATGAGTTATCTTTAAAAGAAATTATTGAGGTAACTTCTTTGTCTGAAGCCAATGTTAAAGTAAAATTACATAGAGCCAGAAAAAGATTGTTAACTATTGTAGAACAAAATGTTGAACCAGAAATTATAAGCCATTATGGGAGAAAATAAACACATAGAAGAATTAGATGCTTTTGCAAAAAAGTATGTAAAAGAAATTCCGAAAGAAAAAATTTCTACAAATTTTACGGCTTCAATAATGCAATCTATAGTTGCAGAAGGTAAAGAAAGTGTTTTTAAAACCAAAGCGTTAATTTCTAAAAAAGCTTGGTTTGTAATTGCTGTATTAATTTTAGCTATAATTTTAATTCCGTTTAAAGCATCAGAAAAAAGTTTAGTAACGATTCCTGAAATAGATTTTTCTTTCTTAGATAAAATTCAAATTCCAAATTTATTGGAATCAATTTCTGTTTCTAACACAGTTTTATATGTAGTATTTTTCTTTGGATTGATGGTAATTGCGCAAGTAGTTTTCTTAAAGAATTACTTTAACAAACGGCTAGAGTAAATTGCATAAAAATTACTGTATTTATTTTTTCGTTTTTTATCGTATAAATAGCTCAATTGTTAAGGCTTTTCCTATTCCAGAAGAAGCCCAGTAATCCAAATTACTTTATTAGAAAAACCATAAATTTTCACTTTTAACGTTACAATATACCTATTTTAATAGAGAAATAGTATTTTTGGTACACTTCTTGAAAATAGTTTGTCAAGAACAAAAATCAACTTTAAAAAGATGAAAAAATTACTCGCATTATTATTTTTAGCAACCTCATTTGTCCAAGCACAATATACTGTTAACGGAACAATGACACCAACCATAAAAAGCGATTGGGTTATTTTATATAAAATTGAAGGAGCAAGACAAAATTTTGTGCAAAACACTACAATAAAGATTGATTCTATTACTGTTGATGCTAAAAAGAAAGCCATTGGTAGGTTTAGTTTTACCTTGCCAAAAGACACAGAAATAGGCTCTTACAGAGTTACTTATAAGTTAGAAGGAGCAGGTTTTGTAGATTTTTTATTTAATAAAGAAGACGTAAGTTTTGGTTTTCATCCAGATTATCCAAACCAAACTGTAACTTTTTCACAATCTAAAGAAAACATTTTTTATAAAGAATATTTAACAGCAATTTCTAAAGCCCAACAAACTTTAGATTCTATACAAGTTGCAGCTTTGCAAAATCTTAATTTAGATTTAAAGGAGAAATATAAATCTGCCTATAAAAATGTAGATTCTATTCAGAAAAAATATTTAAAAGCTTCTAACGGAATGTATGTACAACCGTTTGTAAAAGCAACTTTTAGAAATAGTCCTTTAGAGATTATTAATACTCCGCAAAAGTATATGGCAAATATGATTGATACTTTTTTTGATAGAATGGATTTTAACAATAAAACACTTTTAAATTCTTCTTTTTTAATTGATAGAATTACAGATTATGTTTTTTATATTAATTATTCTGATGATGTTGCTACACAAAAAAAACTCTACAAACAATCAGTAAATAAGGTGTTATCCAAAATTGAAAACATCACTTTTAAAAAGGATATTATTGAGTTTTTAATTGGCCAGTTTGAAGCATCAAAAAATTTAACTTTAATTGATTATCTTTTTGAAACTCATTATAATAAGTTGCCAAATGGAGTTCAAAATAAACAATTTAAAGAAGAAAAATTAGCACTTTTAGCTGCTGAAATTGGTAGAGTTGCCCCAGATTTTTCTTGGAAAGAAAATGGCAAAACATTAAAACTATCAACATTAAACGATGCTCAAAATTATTTGCTAGTTTTTTGGAGTACAGAATGTTCTCATTGTTTGCGAGAAATTCCTCAGTTGCATAAATTTTCACAAGACAATAAAAAAGTAAAAGTGATTGCTTTTTCTTTAGAAAAAAATGATTTTGGTTGGAAAAACTATAAACAAAATCTACCAAATTGGCATCACGTTTTAGGTTTAAATAAATGGCAAAACAAAATTGCAAGAACGTATAACATTCTTTCTACACCAAGTTATTTTTTGTTAGATGCTAATAAAAAAATTATTGCAAAACCAGATGAGTTAGAAGAATTAAAAGGCTTATTACAAAAGCTCTAAAAATGCAAAAAAGCATCTTTTAGATGTTCAATTTTTGTGTTGTTTTTTTGATGAATTATAGCAATAATATCAAAACGGACCTCTACATCTAAATCTTTTTCTACCACATAATGATCTATGGCAGAAAGTAGTAATTTAATTTTCTTAGGATTCACAAAATCTTGCGGATTTCCAAAATAATTGGTACTTCTTGTTTTTACTTCAACAACCGCTAAAACATCTTTTTTTTGAGCAATAATATCAACTTCTGCTTTTAAATATCGATAGTTTTTTTCGAGAATTGTATAGTTTTTATCAACTAAAAAATTGATGGCTAGTTGTTCTCCTTTTTTTCCTAATTCATTGTGTTGTGCCATAATGTTAAATTACAAAATATTAATTACTTTTATTTAAAATTATTTTAATGAAATCAATCAAAAGTAATCTCTATATTTTTATCTTTATTTTTTGCTTTTCTTCAAGTTTTGCACAAAAAAAATCAAATATATTTGAGCCTTTTTTAAGCCAGAAAAAAAGAAATTTTCCGTTTTTATTATTTAGCCCAACAGACAATAGTAGTGCATTTAAAGCGAGTCCTATTACGGCTAAAACCGCTAGCGGTTTTCAATTCAATTCTTACAAAGTTTTGGTAAATTTAAAAGCAAATGTTTTTAAAAAAATCTATGAAAAGAATAATTATCAATTCGCAATTAGTGGTTTGGTAGATAATCAGTTTGTGTTTAGAGAAGAGAAATCTGTCACGTTTAATGGCATTACACATTCTTTGTTTAATACTGATTTTTTTATCTATTTTCATAATGATTTTGTATTGAATCAAAATAATTTTCTTCGAATAAATCTCTATCATAGATCATCTCATTTAGGTGATGATTTTCTGTTAAAAAACAATTATACCAAAATTACAAACCCAGATTATTGGTCTAACGACCCAAGCAACTACGAAACCATTGAAGTTTTGTATGCATATAATAAAGAAAAAATAGGGTTTTATGGAGGCATTTCTTACATTATTAGAACAGAGAGTAATCGTAAAAAATTAGCATTACAAACAGGTGGAGTTCTTAAAAACTTCGAATTTGAAAGTGAGTTTTTAAACAGAATTTTTATTGGATATGATTTTCGTTTCTTAGAAAATAATAATTTTAATGCAGATTTTAATGGCGGAATTGGGTATGCCTTTAAAAACAACAATAGCTTACGATTAGAATATTACAAGGGTCATTTGCCTTACAGCAGATTAGAAAAAGAAGTAAAAACCAGTTGGCTTTCAGTGGCTTTTTATTATAATTTGGAGTTGTAAAATGAAGTTAATTCTTAAAAACTATTGAAGATTGCTTACTGCCACTCTTTACCGATAACTGAACATTTCTTCCAAAAATTAACGCTCTATTATCAGCTTCATGACCTGCAGGAAAATCGAACAAAATAGGAATGTTTTTAGGTAAAATATCTAAAAAAAGTTGCTCAATAGAACTTCCCCAAGGCGTTGTGTTTTTCTTAATACTTGTTATATTGCCAACAATAACAGCTTTTACATTTTTAAAATAATTAGCGCGTTTTAAACTCTGTAACATTCTATCAATAGCATATTTATATTCGCCAATTTCTTCAATAAAAAGAATTTTCCCATCAGTTTTTAACTGACTTTTAGAACCTAACATCGATGTTAAAATGGCTAAGTTTCCGCCAATAAGTTGTCCTTCAACTTTTCCTTTTTTATTGTATTTTGATGATGGAATTCTATAAGATATTTGTTCTCCAAACAGCGTTTTTTTGAATGATGAAACGGTTTCTATAATTTCTTCAGTTTTTTCTTCTAAACTTGTTGCCATCATTCCGTGAATGGTTTCTACACCTAAATTATGAATATGGTTATGAAACGCAGTAATATCAGAATAACCAATAATCCATTTTGGTTTTTTTAAGAATTTTGTAAAGTCTAATTTATCTAAAATCCTTACAGAACCATAACCACCTCTTGCTGCCCAAATTGCTTTAATATTTGGATTGTCTAAAGCTTTTTGAAAATCAGCAGTTCTTTCTGCATCAGAACCAGCAAAGTGATGTGCTTTTTTAAATAAATTTTTTCCTAAAACCACACACAAACCCCAGCTTTCTGCTAAATCTTTTGCCTTTAAAATTGTTTCTTGACGATTTTTTAAGATTCCTGCAGGCGCAACAATAGCAATGGTATCACCTTTTTGTAAATAAGATGGAGTTGTTAATTTTTCTTGAGCTATTGTTGATGAAAAAATCATCAATAAAAAAAGAATATATACTATAAAGTTTTTCAAAATCTATATTTTTTCTAATTATCTAACAATCTAAATATCTGTAAACGTAAATGTATCTATTTTCTATGACATTAAAAACTCCCTTTTTTGTACTTTTGCACTTCAAAAATCAGTCCAAAAAAATTAGAAACACTATGAGTGCTCCAAAAAGATATACAATTACAGCAGCTTTGCCTTATACAAATGGGCCAATTCATATTGGTCATTTAGCAGGTGTTTATGTTCCTGCAGATATTTATGCGCGTTATTTACGCGGAATTGGTAAAGATGTGGCGTACATCTGTGGTTCTGACGAACATGGAGTTGCCATACCAATGAGAGCTAAAAAAGAAGGTGTTTCTCCACAAGATATTATTGATAAATATCACGGAATTATTAAAAAATCTTTTGCTGATTTTGGGATTTCTTTTGATAATTATTCACGTACATCTTCAGAAATTCATCATAAAACAGCCTCAGAGTTTTTTGTTGATTTGTATGAAAAAGGAGAATTTATAGAAGAAGTAACAGCACAATTGTATGATGCAGAAGCAAACCAGTTTTTAGCTGATAGATTTGTGGTAGGAACTTGCCCAAAATGTGGCTTTGAAGAGAGTTATGGAGATCAATGTGAAAACTGCGGAACAAGTCATAACGCAACAGATTTAATCAACCCAAAATCTGCAATTACAGGAAATGTACCCACAGTAAAAGAAACAAAACACTGGTTTTTACCTTTAGATAAACACGAAGCTTTTTTACGAGAATGGATTTTAGAAGGTCATAAAAAAGACTGGAAACCAAATGTTTATGGACAAGTAAAAAGTTGGGTAGAAGATGGTTTAAGACCAAGAGCAGTAACTAGAGATTTAGATTGGGGAATTCCTGTTCCTGTAAAAGGCGGAGAAGGAAAAGTTTTATATGTTTGGTTTGATGCGCCTATTGGATATATTTCATCAACCAAAGAATGGGCAGCAAGAGAAGGAAAAAACTGGGAAGATTACTGGAAAAAAGACGATACTAAAATGGTTCATTTTATAGGGAAAGACAATATTGTTTTTCACTGTATTATTTTTCCAAGTATGTTAAAAGCGCATGGAGATTATATTTTACCTGATAATGTGCCTGCCAATGAATTCTTGAATTTAGAAGGAAATAAATTATCAACTTCTAAAAATTGGGCAGTTTGGTTACACGAATATTTAGAAGAATTTCCGAATCAGCAAGATGTGTTGCGTTATACATTAACGGCAAATGCACCAGAAAGTAAAGACAACGATTTTACTTGGAAAGATTTTCAAGCAAAAAACAACAACGAATTGGTTGCCATTTTTGGTAATTTTATCAACAGAGTTGTGGTTTTAACCAACAAATATTATCAAGGAATTGTACCAACGCCAAATAATTTTACAGAAGTAGATGAAGATGTTTTGGCGGCTGTAAAAGAGTTTCCTAATATTATTGGTAAATCAATTGAAAGATATCGTTTTAGAGAAGCAAGCCAAGAATTGATGAATTTAGCAAGATTGGGTAACAAGTATTTAGCTGATGAAGAACCTTGGAAAGTAATTAAAGTTGATGAAGAACGCGTACAAACCATTATGTATGTTGCCTTGCAAATAGCAACAGCATTAGCAGTTGTTTCTGAACCATTTTTACCTTTTACATCAATAAAATTAAAAGGTATTTTAAATGTCAGTTCGAGCGCAGTCGAGAACTCTATAACTTGGAAAGACATCACTGAAAAAGACGTTTTATTACCAGCAAATCATCAAATAAACAAAGCAGAATTATTGTTTTCTAAAATTGAAGATAAAACCATTGAAGCGCAATTAGCAAAACTAGCGGCAACAAAATTAGCCAACGAGCAAGAAAACAAAGTTGTTGAGCCTCAAAAAGAAACGATTGAATTTGACGATTTTACAAAATTAGACATCAGAATTGGAACTATTTTAGAAGCCGAAAAAGTAGCAAAAACAAAAAAGCTTTTAAAACTAAAAGTTGATGTTGGTATTGATACAAGAACCATTGTTTCTGGAATTGCAGAGAGTTTTTCACCAGAAGAAATTATTGGTCAACAAGTTGCTGTTTTGGTAAATCTAGCACCAAGAAAAATTAGAGGTGTAGAAAGCCAAGGAATGATTTTAATGACAGATACTCCTGATGGAAAATTAGATTTTGTTGCACCAAAAAAAGCAGTTAAAAATGGACAACAGGTAAGTTAATGCTAAAAACAAAGTATAATCTTTTTAGCTTTTATACTCTAAAAGCTGAAAAGATTCATCAAATTTACCATAAGTAAAATACTGAATCCAATCGCCAAGATTTATGTATTTAGAGTTTTCTTGTAAATTGATATTTAATGGTAAATGTCTGTGTCCAAACACAAAATAATCGTAATGATTTTCTGTAAGTTTTTCTTTACAATATTGCACTAACCACTCGTTTTCATCACCTAAATATTTTGCATCTTCATCACCAGAAATCAATTTGTTTTTTACAGACATATAATGTCCTAACCTTACGCCTAAATCTGGGTGTAACCATTTAAACATCCATTGAAATAAAGGAAAAGTAAACACTTTTTTCATTCGTTTGTAACCTTTATCTCCAGGACCTAAACCATCTCCATGGCCAATTAAAAATTTTTTATTGTTGATGAGAAATTCTTGTGGAGTATGATAAACAGGAATATTAAGTTCTTTTTCAAAATAACCATTCATCCATAAATCATGATTGCCAATAAAGAAATAAATAGGAATTCCGCTATCGCGAATTTCTGCTAGTTTTCCTAAAACACGCACAAATCCTTTTGGAACAACAGTATCATATTCGAACCAAAAATCGAATAAATCGCCTAATAAAAATATGGCTTCTGCATCTTTTTTAATTACATTTAACCAAGCCACAAACTTTTTTTCGCGCGGAAAACTAGCTTCTGGAGTTGGTGCACCAAAATGTTGGTCTGAAGCAAAATAGACTTTTTTATTTGCAGATGTAGTTATAGAAATCATTTTTGCAAAGTAACGCTATTCCTTTTTACTTTCCAACTCTAAAACTTTTTGCAGCATTTTATCGTCTTTATGTATAATTCTATAAAAACCAACATCGCCAAAAAGTGTATTTGCAATAGATGCTTTTACATATTTTTTAAGGCTTTGTTTCATTTTAAAAGTGGGTTTTGCACGGTCTTTTATTTTTGATAAATACGAATCAAAAACTTTTTCATCTTTGTCAAAATCTTTTATAAAACTATCAATTGTCCATTTTGCAAGTTCTTTTCTATTGTTATCTACATAATCAAACGCAAAATTATTAACGGTATTAAAATAGAAAGGCGATAGATAAGAAGTGGTGTCTATGGCTACAAACACATCAGGAATAATACCACCTCCACCATAAACCACTTTTCCTTTTGGTGTTTTAAATTTTAAAGAATCTATAACTTTAATGCTGTCTTTGCTCAACAATTCTCCATTAGTAATTCTTTTTTGATAATCTTTGTAATAGTTTTTATTTCCATTTTTACTATAAGGTTTTTGAATAGATCTTCCTGTTGGGGTGTAATAACGAGCTGTTGTTAAACGAACTGCAGAACCATCGCCTAAATCCATTTCTACTTGTACCAAACCTTTGCCAAAAGAACGACGCCCTATAATAGTGCCTTTGTCATTATCTTGTAATGCACCAGCTACAATTTCTGATGCAGATGCTGAGTTTTCATCAATTAAAACATACAAACCTCCGTTTTCGAAACTCCCTTTTGATGTTGCGTAAGATTCATCAATTTTACCTTTATTGTTTTTTGTAAAAACGATGAGTTTATCGTCTTCTAAAAATTCATCAATAATATTGTTGGCAATGTCTATAAAACCGCCGCCATTTCCGCGTAAATCTAACACCAAATCTGTCATACCTTTATCAATTAAAGTATTTAAAGAGGCTTTAAATTCTTTGTAAGTATTTCTTGCAAAACGATCTAGTTTAATATAACCCACAGTGTCGTTAATCATATAAGCTAAATCTACACTTTTAATGTTTACTTTACCACGGATAATATCAACCTTAAAAAGTGAATCGTTACTTTTTCTGTAAACCTGAAGCGCAACTTTAGTGTCTGGTTTTCCTTTTAAATATTTGGGCACTTTGTTGCTAAACATTTTTTTACCAAACAAAGTATCTGCATTTGCCATTAAAATTCGGTCTCCGGCTTTAATTCCGGCTTTAATACTTGGACCTCCTTTTATGGGATGAATTACAGTGATTGTGTCACTTATCATTCTAAATTGCACGCCAATTCCTACAAAATTACCTTGCATATTTTCGGTAACAGCTTGTAAGTTTTCTTTGGGAATGTATACAGAGTGCGGATCTAATTTGCCTAACATTTGAGTAATAGCACCATCTAATAAATGGTCTGTATTTATGGTGTCTACATAATCTTTTTCTATAAAATTAATGAGTCTTTTTATCTTCATTTCTTGCGAAGAATTTTTAGATAAAGACAATATGCTAGAAGGGTTTCCATTTAAAGAAACGCCAATAATAATTCCAAAAATTATGGCTAATGAAAAATAGAAAGGAAAGTTATTTTTATTCTTCATAAGGTAAATATTTAATTTTTATACCTGCTTTTTTTAAAAAATCTATTCCAGAAGTATCTCTGTAAGCATTTGCATAAACAACACGCTTAATACCTGCTTGGTGTATGAGTTTGCTGCATTGTGTACAAGGAGATAGTGTTATATAAAGTGTTGCACCGTCTGCAGATTGAGTAGAAGCTGCCACTTTTAAAATGGCATTTGCTTCTGCGTGTAAAACTTCCCATTTTGTTAAACCTTCTTCGTCTTCGCAACAATTATCAAACCCAGTTGGAGTTCCGTTAAATCCGTCAGAAATAATCATTCTGCCTTTTACGATTAAAGCACCAACTTGTTTGCGTTTACAATGAGAGAGTTTACCCCATTCTCGCGCCATTTTTAAATAGGCTCTGTCGTATTTTAATTGTTTGTTTTCTGTCATTTAAAACGAAAGTAAAAATATTTGTAGAAATAGGACGTTAATAATTTACCAAAATACCCTGTCTATCATCATTTGTATTGCAAAACCAATAACCACTGATGAGCACACTAAAATCCAATCTCTTTTGGTAACGCTAAAAAAGTTTTGTAAAAGGGTGCCAATTATTAATATTCCTAAAACAATAATTATTTGTGCAGCTTCTATACCCAAAGCAAATTCTAACAACGGAAAAAGTTTATTGTCTTCTTTGCCAACCATCATTCTAAAATAATTAGAGAAGCCTAACCCATGGATAAGACCAAAAAAGACGGCAAAAATTAAGTTGGTGTTTTCTTTACCAAAAGATGATTTTTTAGCTGTAAAAACATTTACCAATCCTGTTGTAAAAATAGTTAATGGAATTAAAAACTCTATTAAATCCATTCTAATTTTTAAAATTCCATAGGCAGATAATGCAAGCGTAATAGAGTGTCCAATAGTAAATAAGGTAATTAACCAAAGTACTTTTTTCCATTGATTAAAACTGAAAACAACAGTTAAAACAATTAAGAATAAAATATGATTATAAGCTTTAAAGTCTAACACATGGTTAAGACCCATTTTAAAGTAGAGAATAAATTCGTCCATTTTTTTAAATTTAGAGGATTTCAAAGATATTAAAAATCAGAGTTGATTTAAATAAAGAATTGTGTTAAATAGTTTTTTAGCCATTCCTTATTTATAATGAAAATAAACTACTTTTAAAATCTTTAAAGATATTTTACTTAAAGTGTTGATTTATAGGTTTTTTTATTGGTAATTCAGTTTCTTAGAAAAGAATAATATGACAATTATCATATTCTGTTTTAAGATATAAAGATAATTTTATCCGACATTAAATTTTTATCAAAATGGCCATAAAAAGTTATTTAGCGCATCCACAAACAGGTCAAAAACAGCAACTTATAAATGAGTTGTCTGCCTTGGGTAATTGCGAGATAATTCCAGCAGAAAATAAAGACGTTATTGTTGTTGTAACCGAAACAATGAGCGATCATGAAGACAAAATTTTAAAAGAGCAAATAGAAACTTTTACTAGCTTAAAATTACTAGCATTAGTTTCTGGATTTAACACACCAAAAAACAATTAACAGATGAGTGCACCATTATCAAGTAGAAGAAGTTTTATAAAAAAAATGGCAGCTACAGCAGCAATGACAGCAGCTGCAACAATGTTTCCAGGAATTGTTTTTGCAAATGAACAATTAGCAGGAATTCCTAAAGGAAATTTAGATTGGAAAAAAGGACCTTGTCGTTTTTGTGGAGTTGGATGTGGAATTCTTGTGGGGGTTGAAAACGGAAAAGCGGTTGCCGTAAAAGGAGACCCAAAATGTTCTGTAAACAAAGGCTTACTTTGTGTTAAAGGATATCACCAAACAATGTGTATCCAAGCAAAAGACAGATTAACACACGCTTTAGTTAAGAAAAATGGACGTTATGTAAAAACACCAATAAATGAAGCATTAGATTTAGTGGCTAGTAAAATGAAATCTACCATAGAAAAGTATGGTAAAGATTCTGTGGCAATGTACACTTCTGGTCAATCTACAATTCCTGAAGGTTATGTAGCTTCAAAGTTGATGAAAGGAGCCATTGGTACCAATAATTTAGATTGTAATGCACGTTTATGTATGGCAAGTGCAGTAGCAGGTTTTTTAACAACTTTTGGAGCAGATGAGCCAATGGGTTGTTATGAAGATTTTGACTATGCAGATTACTACATTACTTGGGGTAATAATATGGCAGAAATGCATCCTGTATTATTTTCTAGAATGTTAGAACAAAAAAATAAGAGAGGTGCTAAAATTATAGATTTTGCAACCAGAACAACACGTTCTAGTATGGCATCAGACAAATCAATTTTATTTGAACCTCAAACCGATTTGGCAGTTGGTAATGCTATCTGTTACGAAATAATAAAAAATGGTTGGGTAAATAAATCGTTTATAGAAAAACACTGTAACTTTAGTAAAGGGCTTACTAAGATGGGTTATGGTATGGAAGATAAGTTTAAATTTAAAGACAAACCCACAAAAATAGATTTCGACCAATACAAAGCTTTTTTAGAAGATTATACTCCAGAAAAAGTTGCGAAATTGTCTAATGTCTCCGTAAAAGATATTAAGTATTTAGCGTCAATTTTTGGAGATCCAAATAAAAAAGTAATGTCACTTTGGTGTATGGGTGTAAACCAACATACTAGAGGAACTTGGATGAATAATATTATTTATAACATCCATTTATTAACAGGTAAAATTTCGCAACCTGGTAACGGCCCATTCTCTTTAACAGGACAACCTTCTGCTTGTGGTACCGCTCGTGAAGTAGGTACATTTACACATAAATTACCAAAAGGTGTGGTAATGAAAAAGAAACACAGAGAACTGGCTGCAAAAATTTGGAAAGTTCCTGTAGAAAGAATTCCTTCGAAACCAACTTATCATACAACAGAAATGTTTAGAGCTGTAGATAGAGGTGATATTAAGTTTATTTGGACTCAAGTTGTAAACCCATTAGTGTCTTTACCAAGAACCAGTAGATTTAGACCAGGAATGGAGAAAAAATCTTGTTTTGTGGTAGTTTCTGATGTGTTTCCAACACCAACTACAGATGTTGCTGATGTTATTTTACCAGCATCTTGGCATATAGAAAAATCTGGTTTGTATGGTAATTCAGAAAGACGTACCCAACATTGGGATAAAATGGTGGAAGGTCCAGGAGAAACCACACCAGATGCGTGGATGACTATAGAAGTTGCAAAACGTATGGGTTATGGAGATTTATTTCCGTATTCAGAAGAAAATCACGTAGAAGAAATCTATAACGAATACCGCCAATTCCACGAAGGTAAAAAACACGGAATGGCACCATTAGATGCCTTAAAAAAAGAATCAGGTATAATTTGGCCATATGTAAATGGTAAATCTACTCAATGGCGTTTTAATGCAGAATATGATCCAGCAGTTAGTAATGGAGAAGATTTTCATTTTTATGGCAAACCAGATGGTAAAGCTGTAATTTGGCAACGTCCTTACGAAAAACCAGCAGAATCGCCAGACAAAGAATATCCATTCTGGTTAAATACGGGGCGTGTTGTTGAGCATTGGCATACAGGTTCTATGACACGTAGAGTTCCTGTATTGCATAAAGCAATGCCTGCTGCATATATTGAATTTCATCCAGAAGATGCAAAAGCGTTAGGAATTAGTAAAGGAGAAAAAGTAAAAGTATCTTCTAGAAGAGGTTCTTGTGTTTTACCTGCATCAATAAATGAAAGAGGGTTGCCTACAAAAGGACAAGTGTTTGCTCCGTTTTTTGATGAAAATATGTTAATTAATGATGTAACCTTAGACGCTTTTTGTCCTATTTCTAAAGAACCAGACTTTAAAAAGTGTGCAGTAAAAGTCGAAAAAGTTTAGATTATGAAAAAACGATTAGGTATTATTTCGTTATTTGTACTTCTATTTATTGCTTTTATAGTTGTATGGAATTTTAGTTACCAAACAGGTAAAGAAGAAGCATATATTCCTATGTCTAAAGATATAGAAAACCCTGTAATTTTTGGAGAAAAAGCAGTGTTTGAACGTTCTGAATACGCTATAGATTATGCTAATATGCCTGTTGATAGAAATCATCAACGTAAAATGGATAACTATTTTGATGATAGAGCTTTTTATGGTGCGCCACCAAGTATTCCTCATGAAGTAAGTAGTGAAAGAAATATGGGAGGTAATAGCTGTTTAAAATGTCATAAAAACGGCGGGTATGTAGATAAGTTTAAAGCTTATACACCAGTAACACCACATCCAGACAAAGTAAATTGCCGCCAATGTCATGTGCCTCAAAAAACCAAAGGGTTGTTTAAAGCTTTTACTTATAGAAGAATTGAAGCTCCAAAACCAGGAAAAAATAATGCACAATTAAGTAGTCCTCCTGTAATTCCTCATCAATTGCAATTAAGAGAGAATTGTTTGGCTTGTCATGCAGGACCAAGTGCTCCTAGAGAAATAAGAGTATCTCATCCAGAGAGAGTAAATTGCCGCCAATGTCATGTGCCAAATAATAAGGTAACTGTAGATATTGGAGAATTCACCAGAAAAATAAAGAACTAATGAGAAACTATTCAATTATTAAACTAACAATCTTTTTTGTTTTAGTATCTCTTGTAATTTCTTCTTGTAAACATAAAGAGGAAGAGTATCATAGTATTACTGATAAAATTAAAGCAAAAAGTAAAAATTATCACGGTGTATCAGTTTCATCAGAAAATTATTTTGATGATGTTAAAATGATTAAAATCTCTGAAGACAACCATACTTTTTTAATTCCAGAAAGAAAAAGTCAGATTAAATCTTATGCTTGTACAGAGTGTCATACAAAACCATTAAATCAGTTGCATAGTAAAGATGTAAAAAAAGCGCATTGGGATATAAAATTAGCACATGCAGATCTAAATACTATGAATTGTATTACTTGTCATAATGAAAAAAATATGGACGAGTTAAAAAGTTTAACCGGTTCTAAAATCGATTTTAATAAGAGTTATAAACAATGTAGCCAGTGTCATACAAAACAATTTGATGATTGGAAAGGCGGAGCTCATGGAAAGAAAATTGGAGGTTGGGCACCACCCAGAGCATCTATGACTTGTGTAAATTGTCATAATCCGCACAAGCCACATTTTGAAACTAGATGGCCAGCACGTTTTAATACTCAAAAGATTAAAGAAAGAAAATAAAAAGGCATGAGCAATACTAACGAAAAATGGTTTTCTTTAAATTTAAATAGCCAACATAAGCAAACATCTAGTTCTTGTGGTTGTGGTAAAACAGAAGGAGGTTGTAATTCTCATCAACCTAAAGAAAATCTAACAGAACAAGAGTTTTTAGAAGCCGCAGTTAATGCATCAATAGGAGAAGAAGTTAAGAAAGATGGTTTTGACCAAGTTTTTGATGTAAAAATGAATAGAAGAACGGCCTTTAAACAATTAACAGCAAGTTTGTTAATTGGAGCAGGGGCAGTAACCACTTCATGTACTTCTGTTGTGGGAGATAAAACCAAAGAAAAAGCACAAATAGATTGGGAAGAACAATTTAAAGGAAATTATAAATTGATGTCTGATGATGAGAAAAATGCTACTGTAAATAGATTAGTTCGTTCTTATCAAATTAGAACCAATAAAACCATAAGTATGTCCTCTAAAAACGCAGACAAAGATGTGCTTTTTGGATACGCTTTTAATATATCTAAATGTAAAGGATATATGGATTGTGTAAGTGCTTGTGTAGAAGAAAACAATCAAGACAGAAATTCACAAATGGAATATATCAGAATTCATGAAATGAAAGATGGTAAAGGTTTCAATTTTAGTGAAGCAGATGACAATTATTATCATGAAGTACCCGCAGAAGGGCATTTTTATATGGGAACTCAATGTTTTCATTGCGATAATCCACCTTGTGTAGATGTGTGTCCTGTACAAGCAACTTGGCGTGAAGAAGATGGCTTGGTTGTAGTAGATTACGATTGGTGTGTGGGTTGTAGATATTGTATGGCAGCTTGTCCTTACGATGGTAGAAGATTTAATTGGAGCAAACCAGAAGTGCCAGAAGCAGAAGTAAACAAAAACCAACATTACCTTGGTAATAGAATGCGTAAGAAAGGCGTTATGGAAAAATGTACATTCTGTGTGCAACGTTCTAGAGCAGGTAAAAATCCTGCTTGTGTAGAGGCTTGTCCAACAGGAGCACGTGTTTTTGGTAATTTGTTAGATCCAAATAGTACAATACGTTGGGTTTTAGAAAATAAAAAAGTGTTTAGATTAAAAGAAGATTTAGGAACAGAACCAAAGTTCTGGTACTATATGGACTAAAATATTTTTCAATAGAAAAAAAGAAAACATGAGACGACTTAAGGTTTTTAAAAGTTTAATAAAAGGAAGTTTAGACGTTATTACACACGGCTCTAGAAAATATCATATTTGGATGGCATTTTTGACTTTTGTAATGTTAACAGGAATGTATTGTTATTCTATTCAACTAGAAGAAGGACTAAGTGTTACTGGTATGACAGACAAAGTAAGTTGGGGTCTTTACATCTCTAACTTTACATTTTTAGTAGGAGTAGCAGCAGCAGCAGTAATGTTGGTAATGCCAACCTATGTTTTAAAAGATATCGATTTTAAACAAGCAGTTTTAATAGGAGAAGGTGTAGCTGTAGCAGCATTAATTATGTGCTTGGCATTTGTAATTGCAGATATGGGAGGGCCATCAGTTTTATGGCATATGATACCAGGTATTGGTGTTTTTAACTTTCCTGATTCTATGTTAACTTGGGATGTTTTAGTTTTAAATGGATATTTATTTTTAAACATTACCATTCCTTTTTATATTCTTTTTAGACATTTTCAAGGAAAAGAATCTAAAAAAAGTGTGTATATACCAGGCGCATTATTATCAGTTTTTTGGGCAGTAGCGATTCACTTAGTAACGGCATTTTTATACCAAGGTTTACAAGCACGTCCGTTTTGGAATAATGCCTTATTAGGACCTCGTTTTTTGGCATCAGCTTTTGCAGCAGGGCCTGCTTTAATCATTCTAGTTTTAGCCGTAATTAGAAGTTTTACAGAATTTAAAGTGCCAGATAAAACCATTAAAAAAATAGCAATGGTGGTTACAGTTGCAGCACAAATTAACATTATTATGTTAATTTCTGAATTGTTTAAAGAGTTTTATGCACCAACACATCACAGTGAAAGTGCTTATTATTTATTCTTTGGTTTAGATGGTAAAACAGCTTTATTACCTTGGATTTGGACTGCTATTTCTTTAAATGTTTTAGCAACAGTAATTCTAACTTTTCATAAATTAAGAAACAATTTAAAAGTATTGTACTTTGCTTGCTTTATTTTATTTGTTGCTATTTGGATAGAAAAAGGATTCGGATTAATTGTTCCAGGATTTATACCTGGTCCTTATGGTAAAATAGCAGAATACACGCCAACAGGAATAGAAATTGGTGTTACTTTAGGTATTTGGGCTTTAGGAGCTTTAGTTTTTACAATTCTAGCAAAAACCGCAATTAGTATAGAAACAGGTAAACTTAGGTATAAAAAATAGTCAATTTTACTAACCAATATTTTATCTTGTAATATGAGATTTATCATATAAATAAGCAAAAAGCAAAACTATTTTTGTGTTTTGAATAATAATTTAGATTAATTAAAAACAAGTAAATTCAATTTATATTAAACAATAGAAAATGAAAAATAAGTACATTATTTTAGGATTAATGTTGATGTGTTTTCAATTTGTAAACGCACAATTTACATTAGATGGAGAATTTAGACCACGTACAGAATATCGTCATGGATTTGGAAGTATAATTCCGGATGCAGCAGATGCAGGATTTGGAATCTCTACCAGAGCAAGATTAAATGCTGGTTTTATGACAGATAATTACTGGGTATATATTAGCTTACAAGATGTTATGGTTTGGGGAGAAAACAGACAAATTTTACCTTATGACCAAAACAATTCTTTTGCAGTATTCCAAGCTTGGGCAGAACTAAAATTAGGAGAAAATACTTCTACAAGAGTTGGGCGTCAAGTTTTATCTTACGATGACCAAAGAATTTTAGGAGGTTTAGATTGGGCGCAGCAAGGTAGAAACCACGATGCAGCATTATTAAAGTATAAAAAAGACAATTTTAAGTTAGATTTTGCTTTAGCATTTAACCAAGATTACTCTCACCCAACAGGCTTTAGGTCAGTAGGAACAGATTATAGTACAACAGGTTTTTTCTCGTATAAAACAATGCAAATGTTGTATATGAAACAAAAATGGGAAAAATTATCTGGTAGTTTATTGTTAATGAATAATGGATTTCAAAAGTACGACACTAGTAATAATCCTGATGGTGTAAGCAACTTACAAACTTTAGGGACTCATCTTACTTATAAAGGTGGAGATTTTGGTTTGTCTGCAAATGCTTTCCTTCAAACAGGAAAACGCCAAGGTGAAGTAAAGGTTAAAGGAGCTTATTTATTTGGCTTAGATGCAACTTTTAAAACAACTGATAATGTTACTTTAGGAGCAGGTTTAGAAATGATTAGTGGTAACGATGGTGGAGCTGGAGAAACAGGAGCGTTCTTCCCATTGTATGGTACTAACCATAAATTTAATGGTTTTATGGATTACTTTTATGTGGGTAATCACGCAAATTCTATTGGTTTAGTAGATATTCACGCAAGTGCAAACTTTAAGTTAAGTAACACATCTAGTTTAATGGCAAAGGTTTTAAACTTTAGAGGAGAACAAGCTTTAGCAAGTGGAGAAAAATCTTTAGGAACTGAAGTAGATTTAGTGTATAAAAAGAAATTTAAAGGGTATGCTTTAGTTGCAGGTTATTCTCATATGTTTGCAAATGATGGAATGTATGAACTTAAAAAAGTAGCAAAAGCGAATGCAGCTGATGTTCAAAATTGGGCTTGGGTAATGTTAGTAATTAAACCTAAGTTTTTATCAGGTAAATAAAAAGCAAAAGATTATATATTTAAAAGAGACAACAATAGCGTTGTCTCTTTTTTTTGTACAATATAATATTTTGTTTATAAGATAATTAAAGATAAAAAATACAGATATTACTTAGCGTCCTAAATGAAGTTAATTCTCCGTATTTATCAAAAATATACTCAAACTTAACGCGCCTTGTGCACCAATTACAAGAGATTGCTCAATATCAGCAGTTTTTGAAGGACCAGAAAGTAACACTCCAAAATCATTGTCTACCGCTGTTAATTGTTTGTAAGCTTGGTGTAAATACGGAACCACATCATTTTTATTAATTACCAACACTAAATGCTTGGTAATAAAAGGTAAAACGCGTACAGGTAATTGTTTATCATGAACCCAAACAGCACCATTTTCTGCAATTCCAAAAGATCCTTTTAAGATAAGCACATCTAAATCGTCTAAATCGTGTGGTTTTTGTAATTCAGATAAATTAATAGTATTAAATGCTTCTGTTTTTTCTAAAACAGAATAATTTAATGTTGTATTCGGATATAATTTTTTAACCTGATTGATAATATCATTGTTAGAAGTTGCAGTAAAGACATTGCCACCAACAATTTCAACCTTTTTTTTAAATTCTTTTAATTGATTGATGTCTTCGTAAAAAACTTTTGCATCAATTTTAGGTAACTCCAAAATTTCTGGTTTATTCTTTTCTATTTTAGACAATATTTGTTCTCTACTCATCATCTTTTTTTCTGTTTTTATACCAATCATCAAAACTTTCTTTTGGTCCGCTTGGTAAATCACGATGTTTTCCCCAAACGTTAGGTTTAGAATTGATAAGGCTTTTTGGCATATTTCTAAGCGACCAGCGTGCAAGTTTCCCAACTTTTTTATACTGAGAAGGATTCGCAAATATTTTTCCCATAGCTTCCATAGACTTCTTTTTTACAAAAGGTTGTTTGGTTTCTTTGGTAATTATTTGTCGCCATTTGTATAACTGTGTATGAATATCAATTTTTACAGGACACACATCAGAACACGATCCGCAAAGCGTAGATGCAAATGGTAACGTGCTATATTTTTTTAAATTTTTACCAGGTGATAAAATAGCGCCAATAGGTCCAGGAATTGTAGCGTTATAACTATGCCCTCCACTACGTCTATAAATAGGACAAGTATTCATACACGCTCCACAGCGAATACAATGTAAAGAAGCTCTAAAATCGGGTCTGCTTAGTTGTTTAGACCTGCCATTATCAACTATAATAATGTGCATTTTGGCTTCTTTTCGTGGTTTTTTAAAGTGCGATGAATATGTTGTTATGGGTTGCCCAGTTGCAGATCTTGCCAACAATCTTAAAAAAACACCTAAATGTTCTTGCTTAGGAATTATTTTTTCTACACCCAAACAGGCAATATGAACAGGTGCTAAATGTGCACCCATATCAGCATTTCCTTCATTTGTACAAACAACAAATCCGCCAGTATTGGCAATTGCAAAATTTACTCCTGTAATGGCAACATCTGCTGTAATAAATTTTTCTCGAAGATGTTTTCTTGCTTCATTAGTTAAGTACTGAGGGTCGCCATTACTAGGTTTTGTACCTAAATGATCTTGAAATAATTCATCTACTTCATACCTGTTTTTGTGTATTGCAGGCAAAACAATATGACTTGGTGGCTCTTTTGCTAACTGAACAATACGTTCGCCTAAATCTGTATCTATAACTTCTATGCCTTTATCCTCTAAAAAAGGATTTAAATGGCATTCTTCCGTTAACATTGATTTGCTTTTTACAACTTTTTTAGCATTAGTTTCTTTTAAAATAGAATGAACAATATGGTTGTGTTCATCAGCATTTGCTGCCCAATGAACTTGAACGCCGTTTTTTAAAGCATTTTCTTCAAATTGTACTAAATAGTTGTCTAAATTAGATAGGGTATGTGCTTTTATTTGCGAGCCTAATTGCCTTAATTGCTCCCATCCTTTAACGGAATGCGCAGATAAATCGCGTTTATGACGAACAAACCATAGTGCTTTATCATGCCAATCAACTCTTTTTTCGTTTTTATTGAAAATACTTGCTAATTTTGAATGACTCATTTTATTCTAGTTTGCTATTTAAAATTTCGGCAATATGTAAAACTTTTAAAGGTTGCTTGTTTCTATTTATCAATCCTTCTAAATGCATTAAACAAGAAGTATCTGTTGCAGTAATAACTTCTACACCATTGTTTAAATGATCTTTAATTTTATCTTTTCCCATTTTTACAGAAACAGCTTCTTCTGTTATGGCAAAGGTTCCTCCAAAACCACAACATTCATCACTTCTATCTAAAGGTATTATTGCTGCGCCTTTAACTTCTTTTAGTAATTCTTCGATATAAGAATATGGTTTGCTAACAACTTCAGAGCAAGAACCAAGTCTTAATCCTCTTAAGCCATGGCAACTTTTATGTACTCCTATTTTATAAGGGAAAGAAGCTCCTAGTTTTTTTACTTTTAAAACATTTAATAAGAAATCACACAATTCATAAACATTGTTTCGTACATTTTTTACATCATTAGTTTGAGGGATAATATTGTAATGTTTTTTTACGTGATAAGCACAACTTCCTGAAGGTGTAACTATATAATCGAAAGATTTAAAATTATCAACAAAATTATTACAGGCTCCAACAGATTCGTATTCGTAACCAGAATTTGCCATTGGTTGTCCGCAACAAGTTTGTTTTGTAGGATACACAACTTCTACATTTAGCTTTTCTAAAATTTGTAGTGTTGCTATGCCCACTTGCGGATATAACTGGTTTATGTAACAAGGGATAAAAAGACCAACTTTCAATTTTTTTAAATTTTATATTACTGATGTACTTTTAGTGTTCTGTAACCGTAAATTGCAATAATGCAAAAACAAATAAAAGGTAGAATAAACGAAAAATTTACTGCAGAAAAACTTCCAACGGTTTTTAGATCAATAATCAATCCTTGAAGAATAGGCATTAAAGCGCCACCAACAATAGCCATAACAAGTCCTGCTGCACCTAAAGCAGCATCTTCTCCTAAACCATTTAAAGCAATTCCGTAAATGGTAGGAAACATTAAAGACATAAAAGCAGAAGTAGCAATTAGACAATATAAACCAAACATTCCTTCAATAAAAATTACACCTAACATTGTAAACATAGCTCCTATTGCAAAAAGGGTTAAAAGTTTTCTTGAGTTAATGTATTTCATTAAAAAGGTACTTATAAAACGACTAGACAAAAAGATTCCCATTGCAAGAATATTGTAGTTTTGTGCTGTTGATTTTGAAATACCAAGGTTGTCTGCGTATTGAATGATAAATGTCCAACACATTATTTGTGCAGCCACATAAAAAACTTGTGCGAATACACCTTCTCTATATTTTGAGTTTCTTAAAAGCCTACCAAAAGAAGAAGCAACACTTGTTTGGTGTTCATTCTTTTTTCTTTTGGGCATTTTAGTAAATAAAATAATTAAAAGCATTACAACAACTACACAGCCTAAAATAAGATAGGGGTTTCTTATAATTTCTAAATCATGGGTTCTTATAATTGCTTTTTTTGCACTATCTAACGTAGAAAAAATTAACTCTCCAGCTTCATTTCTTTTGTCAGAATCTAAGGCTGTAAGAATAAATTTTGAGGCAACAAACATTCCAAACAAAGAACCTATTGGGTTAAATGCTTGCGCTAAATTTAATCTTTGAGTAGCAGTGCGTTCATCTCCCATAGACAAAATAAAAGGATTTGCAGTGGTTTCTAAAAAAGCCAATCCAAAAGTTAAAATATATAAAGACACTAAAAAGAAACCAAAAACTTCATATTGAGCTGCTGGAAAAAATAGAAAAGCCCCAATAGCATATAAAGTTAATCCTAGTATAATTCCTTTTTTGTAACTGTATTTTCTAACAAATAAAGCAGCCGGAATTGCCATAGTTGCATAGCCGCCATAAAATGCTAGTTGTACTAAAGCTGCTTTGGCTGTAGAAATTTCCATAACTGTGCCAAATGCAGCAACCATTGGGTTTGTTATATCGTTAGCAAAACCCCACAATGAAAAAAGTGATGTTATAATTATAAAAGGAAGTAAAACTTCTTTAGAAACAACAGGTATTTTTTCTTTTGAACTCATAATCTAAAAAATTTAAAAAACATAAACCTAACTTTTAAGGCTTGTTACATATTTATCTATATTGTGCATAAACAACTTTGGTTTGTAAATACTCTTCCATTCCGTGTTTACCATCAGCACCACCTAAACCAGATTTTTTCCAACCTGCATGAAATCCTTGAATAGCTTCAAAATGTTCTCTGTTTACATAGGTTTCTCCAAATTGCAGTTCGTTTGATGCGTGCATTACTTTGTTAAAATTTTCAGAAAAAATAGAAGAAGTTAATCCGTATTCACAATCATTTGCTAAATTAATAGCTTCGTCTAAATCTCCAAATTTCATCACAGGTAATATTGGTCCAAAAACCTCTTCTTGTATAATTTGCATTTTTTGATTGACATTGGTTAAAACCGTTGGTTGATAAAAATAACCTTTTTCAAATTGTTCTAAACGATTTCCTCCAACAAGAACTTCTGCGCCTTCTTTTTTAGCAAATTCTACCATTTCAGCAACTTTGTCTACTTGGTCTTTAGAAACCATACTACTCATATCTGGGTTATTGTCAGAAAAAGCATCTTCTACTTTTACTTCAGACATTTTTTTGGTTACTTTTTCCATAAACTCATCGTAAACAGCATTTTCTACATATACTCTTTCTGCACAATTACAAACTTGTCCACTAAAAATAACTTTTGATGAAACAATAGCATTAACTGCTAAATCTAAATTTGCATCAGCACAAACAATTGCAGGAGCTTTACCTCCTAATTCTAAAGATACTTTTGTAATGTTGGCAGCAGCAGCTTCCATAATTTTTTGACCCGCAAAAACACTACCTGTAAGACTTACGATTCCTGTAATTGGACTTTTTGTAAGCGCATTGCCAACAATAGAACCTGTACCACAAACAAAATTTAAAACTCCTGCAGGTAACCCAATATTTTTTATTAATTCAGAAAACTCCATAATAGTATTTGGTGCAATACAGCTTGGTTTTATAACACAGGTATTACCAGTTACTAAAGAGGGAGCTACTTTACGGGCCATTACAAAAAACGGAAAATTCCAAGGACAAATACCTACAGCGACTCCAATAGGAGCTTTATGTAAAAAGATGTGCTCTTTTTTTCTGTCAGATTGAATAATTTCTCCTTCTATTCTTCTTGCCCATCCTGCGTTATAATCAAAATAATCAGCAGTAACGTCAATTTCTACTTGTGCAAGCCCTATTACTTTTGCTTGTTCAGCAGCTAAAGTTTCAGCTAAAAAAACTCTGTTTTTTCTGATTACATCAGCCATTTTATGTAAATAACTAGCTCTTTCAATTGCTGTTAATGATTTCCAATTTTGTTGTGCAGTTTGGGCTGCTTCTAAAGCATTATTCGCATCAATTATAGATCCTTTAGGAATTAAAGATAAAACTTTTTCGGTACAAGGATTCAAAACTTCTTTCATATCAGAAGAAGTAGATTTTACAAATTTTCCGTTAATAAATTGATTGAATTGCTTCATAATAATGTGGTTTTTATAATAGTAAAAGAATAAAAAATATTTTTTTATTCTTTACTTACTATTAAATGTTAGTAATTATATGCGGTTTCCACAAATTTATAGATAAACACTACTTTAAGTTTTATCTATAACAATCAATAATATGTATAATTTAAACACTGTGCTATAATTGTTGATTTTAACTCAGGTTAAAACCCCTTTAATGTGAGTTGTTTAAGAGTGTTTTAGTTGCTGTGTAGAATTTTTATACTTGTGTGTATTTTCCTGAATTATATGAGCCAGGACTAATGCCTGTAACTAATTTAAAAACTCTAGAAAAATGGTATCTATCAGAAAAACCTAAAATAAAAGCAACTTCTTCTATTGTTTTATTTGTATGTTCAAATAATTCGCAAGATCTCGCAATTTTTCTTTTTTGTATAAAATTATGAAGTGTAATTTTCATTTCATTTTTAAATAAACGCGCAAAAGAATTAGGTGCCATATTAACTATTGATGCAATTTCTGGGTTTTTTAATTTATTACCTATATTAACTTCTATGTGGCGTATTACCTTTAAAACTCGTTGGTCAACATTAATTGTTTTCCATAATTCTGGTCCTATATTAGTTAAAGCTTCTTTTATAAAAGCTTGAAGTTTTAAATTAAAAGTAAATTTAAAATTTTTGTTTTCTATTTTTAATCTTTCAGTTAGATAAGCTAACCTATCTTTTAAGTAATCTGTTAGCTCAATTTTTAAAATACCAGGATACACATTATCAAAAGGAGAGCCAAGATTAAAGTGGATAAAGAAGTGAAATAAAGAATTTTCTGTATAAAGATTTTCATCAAAGTCATTTGTTAAATGACGACCCGAAACATGAATTCCGGTTTTAAATATATGTTTTTTGGAAGAACGAGAAGAAAAAGAAGTAAAAGGAGGTATTATATATAAAGCATTAGGTTTCATTATATGAATTTCATCTAAATGCACCAGCTCTCCACCTTCATTTTTATTCCAATAAATTCTCCAAAAAGGAAATATCATATCATGGCAATCCCATAAATCTAAAAGCCAATATCTACAGCAAAGTAACTTTAAATTAAAATTTATAAAATGCTGCTTGTTAGAAGATGGATCTCCTAACGCTATGTTTTTTGCTAGCTTCAATTTTTAATGACGTTTAAATTAGATACAAAAATACAAATTTTGAATATTTATTTGTGCCTACTCTGTTCGTAAATTTGTGTATTCAAAAATGTAGAATTTTATGAAAACAATAAATCTTCCTTTTAAAGTTGAAAATGAATTAAAAAAAGTATCTAAAGTAGCAGGATACTTATGGCAAAGAGAATGGGCAGAAAGAAATGCAGGAAACATATCTATGAATTTAACATCTTTCTTTACAAAAGAAGAAGTGAAAGATATTGGAGAAGAAATACCTTTCGATTTTCCTGAAGGAGCAGGTGGTCTTGTAATATATATTACAGGAACAGGATGTTATTTAAGAGATTTGGTAGATAAACTAGAAGAAGTTTCTTGCATCCTTTATATAAATGAATCTGCAACAGCATACTCAATTATTTGGGGTGGTAAACGCGAAAATTTTGGACCTACTTGCGAGTTAATTTCACATGCAAGTATTCATCTTTTTAATTCTATTCATCAGCCAGAAAATTTAGCGGTAGTTCACACACATCCTCTTGAGTTAATTTGTATGAGCCATCATGAGTTATTTGATAATGAAGAAGAACTGAATAGACAAATTTGGATGATGTGCCCTGAGGTAAAAGTATTTGTCCCTAAAGGAATTCATTGTACTCCATATGCTTTGTCTAGTACAGCAGAATTAGCTAAAGTTACTATAGAAGCATTTAAAACAAGAAATGTTTCGCTTTGGGAAAAACACGGAGCAACAGCTACAGCACCAGATGTAGAAAAAGCTTGGGATTTTTTAGATGTAGCTAATAAAGGAGCTAAACTTTTAATGATGTGTTGGGCTTCAGGTTTTAAACCAGCTGGGCTTTCCAATGAACAACTAACAGAACTAGAACAATTTACCTAATTGAAAAAAAATAATTAAGATGAACAGATTAATAGGTAGACTACCAAAAATAGGAATTCGTCCAGTAATAGATGGGCGTGAAGCAGGTGTAAGAGAATCACTCGAAGATCAATGTATGGATATGGCGAAAGCCGCCGCAAAATTGATTGAAAGCAATTTACGTTTCCCTAGTGGAGAACAGGTTGAATGTGTGATTGCAGACACCACCATAGGTGGAGTTGCAGATGCTGCAGCCTGTGCAGACAAGTTTAAAAAAGAAGGTGTAGAAGTATCATTAACAGTAACTCCTTGTTGGTGTTATGGAACAGAAGTTATGGATACTGACCCTTTAATGCCAAAAGCGGTTTGGGGTTTTAATGGTACAGAAAGACCAGGTGCTGTGTATTTAGCAGCAGCGTTAGCAGGCTATTCTCAAAAAGGATTACCTGCATTTGGTATTTACGGAAAAGAAGTGCAGGATGCTGGCGATATGAGCATTCCAAAAGATGTGGAAGAAAAACTTTTACGTTTTGCTAAGGCAGCTTTAGCGGTGGCACAAATGAAAGGGAAATCATATTTATCAATAGGTTACAGTTCTATGGGTATTGCTGGCTCTATGGTTGATGTTAATTTTTTACAAGATTACTTAGGCGTAAGAGCAGAATTTGTAGAATCTGTTGAAATATTACGTCGTATAGATGAAGGTATTTATGATAAAGAAGAATATGAAAAAGCACTAGCTTGGACTAAAGAAAACTGTGTTGAAGGAAAAGATTATAACAGTCCTGAAGCTCAAAAATCTGCCGAAGTAAAAGCAGAAGAGTGGAAAAAAGTGGTTAAAATGACACTTATTTGTCGTGATTTAATGATTGGCAATCCTAAATTGAAAGCACTTGGTTTTGGTGAAGAATCAAAAGGAAGAAATGCGATTATGGGTGGTTTTCAAGGACAAAGACAATGGACAGACTATCAACCTAATGCAGATTTTACAGAATCTATACTAAACTCATCTTTCGATTGGAATGGTATCCGTCAAGCTTTTGTTTTTGCAACAGAAAATGATTGTTTAAACGCAGTTTCAATGTTATTTGGACATTTATTAACCAATACAGCGCAATTGTTTTCAGATGTTAGAACTTATTGGAGCCCAGAATCTGTAGAGCGTGTTACAGGTAAAAAACTATCTGGTATCGCCAAAAATGGTATTATTCACTTGATAAATTCTGGGTCAACCACATTAGATGCTACAGCACAACAAACAGATGCAGATGGTAACCCAACTATGAAACCGTATTGGGATATTACCGAAGAAGAAGCACAAAAATGTTTAGATAACACAAAATGGCCAGCAGCCATTGGTGAATATTTTAGAGGTGGAGGCTTTTCATCACAATTTAAAACAAAAGGTACTATGCCTTTAACCATGTGTAGAATAAATTTAGTGAAAGGCATTGGTCCTGTCCTACAAATAGTTGAAGGATGGAGTGTAGAATTACCTGAAGATATTCATACTATATTAGACGAAAGAACAAATCCAACTTGGCCAACAACATGGTTTGTACCTAGGTTAACAGAAAAAGGATTCTTTAAAGATGTATATACTGTTATGGCAAAATGGGGCGCTAATCACGGAGCTATTTCTTACGGACATATTGGTGCAGATTTAATTTCGTTAGCCTCTATACTTCGTATTCCTGTGAATATGCATAATGTAGCTGAAGCTGATGTGTTTAGACCTAGTGCTTGGTCTGCGTTTGGAGAAAACCTAGAATCTGCAGATTACAGAGCCTGCGAAAATTATGGCGCATTATACGGATTTAAATCTTAAAAAAATAAATTTGAATTAGTTTTTAGATGAAGCTTCCATTATAATCGAAAAGAATTCCCCGAATGCTTGCATCGGGGTTTCAGTTGAAATTGTCATTCCCGTGAAAACGGGAATCTAAAATATTGAATTTCAAGAAATTGTTTTTATTAAGAAAACGCTCATTAAATGGGAGCTTTATCGTCTTAAATTGATCTAAAAATGAAAAAAGTAATAGCCGTTTTTGATATCGGAAAAACACATAAAAAAATCTTTCTGTTTGATCATAATTTTTCAGTCGTTTACAAAAATGTGATACGTTTTGATGAAACTGTAGATGATGATGGCTATCCTTGTGATGATATAAAGGCTATTGAAAACTGGATTACTTCGCAAATTAAAATTATTCAAAAAGAAGGTGAGTTTAAAATTAAAGCTATTAATTTTTCAACACATGGTGCATCATTAGTTTATTTAGATAAAGAAGGAAAACGCATTACGCCACTTTATAATTATTTAAAACCATTAGATATTGATTTTAATGATTTTTATGACAAATATGATGGTGTTGAAGAATTTTCAAGAAAAACAGCATCACCTGCTTATGGTATGCTAAATGCAGGTTTACAAATCTATTGGCTAAAAACAAAGAAGCCTCATTTTTGGAATAAAGTAGATGCTATTTTACATTATCCACAGTATTTAAGCTATTTATTTTCTAATAAAATTACAGCAGATTATACTTCTATAGGAGCACATACTGCTACTTGGAATTTTGATAAAATGGGCTATCATAAATGGTTAGAAAAAGAAAATATTTCATTACCAAAACCCACAAAAACGAGTAGTATTACAAAGCATAATGTAAATGGAGAAAATATTGCAATTGGTAAAGGATTGCATGATAGTTCATCATCAATAATACCACTTTTACAAAATAACAAAACAGATAGAGAATTTGTTTTATTATCAACCGGAACTTGGATTATCTGTATGAATCCTTTTAGCAAGAAAACCTTAACACAACATCAATTAAAAAACGATTGTTTGTGTTTTATGACTCCAGAAAAGCAACAAATAAAATCATCGATGCAATTTTTAGGAAAAGTGCATGAAGTGAATACCTTAATTCTTAGTAATTATTTTGGTGTTAAAACGGATTATTATACTGATTTAGAATTAGATAAAAATTTGTGTAAAAATGTGGTTTCAGCATCAAAAAATAGCTTTTTTAAAAAAGATATTCCAGAGAATTATAAAGGCGATATAAATCAATTAAAAAAATATAATAACTATAAAGCAGCTTATTATCAATTAGTTTTTGAAATAACGAATCGCGTTTATGAGGGTATTAAACTCATATTAGATAGTAACCATAATTTAAAAGATGTATTTGTTTCTGGCGGATTTAATAAAAACGACATCTTTATTTACTATCTGTCACTTATGATGCCAGAACAAAACATACAGTTTCCTAACTATAAAAATGCCAGTGCATTAGGAGCTGCCGTATTAATGAAAGAATTTTTAAAATAAAAGATATGTTACAAAGTAGAAGAATTTATTTACCTCCACTAAGTTTAATTGGACCAGGTTCTTTAAATGATTTAGGAGAAGAGTTAAAAGCACTTCCTTATAAAAAAGCACTTTTTGTTACCGATAATGTATTAGTTAAAATTGGTGTTGCACAAAAAGTGATGGATGTTTTAAAAGCATCTGATATAGATATGGTGCTTTTTGATGATGTTAAACCCAATCCAACCGTAAAAAATGTTAATAACGGATTAGATTTATTAAAAGAAAATAATTGCGATTTTATATTAACACTTGGTGGCGGATCTCCCCAAGATTGCGGAAAAGCAATTGGTATTTTAGCAACTAATGGCGGTGAAATTAATGATTATGAAGGTATTCATAAATCTAAAAAAGTGTCATTACCACTAATTGCAATAAACACTACTGCAGGAACAGCGAGTGAAGTTACCATAAACTATGTTATTACAGATGTAGAACGCCAAATAAAAATGGTAATGGTAGATAAAAACTGCTTAGTTTCTATAGCGGTTAACGACCCAGAATTAATGTTAGGCAAACCAGCAGACCTAACTGCAGCTACAGGTATGGATGCTTTAACACACGCTATTGAATCTTATGTTACAAAAGGAGCTTTTCGATGGTCTGATGCATTGGCATTAGAGGCTATTAAATTGATATCTGAAAGCTTAGAAGAAGCTGTACATAACGGCAACAACCTAGAAGCAAGAAGTAAAATGGCTTGGGGACAATTTATAGCGGGTCAATCTTTTTCAAACGCAGGTTTAGGATTTGTACACTCTCTGGCGCATCAATTAGGAGGTGTTTACGATTTACCACACGGTGTTGCAAATGCCATTTTATTGCCTCATGTAGAACGTTTTAACATTCCTTCATGTGCTCACAAATTAAAAAGAGTAGCTAGAGCGATGGGTGTAGCTGTTTTAGATATGAATGATGAAGAAGGAGCTTATGCAGCAATAGAAGCTATTGAAAAATTATCTAAAGCTGTGGGTATTCCATCAGGACTTGAAGAATTAGGCGTTAAGGAAGAAGATTTTGAAATAATGGCACAACACGCCTTAGAGGATGTTTGTACTGGAGGTAACCCTAGAGACGTTACTTTAAATGATGCAATATCAATTTATAAAGCTGCATTTTAAAATCTATTTTCTAAAACTTTAAAGCTATTTAGCAAATCTGAAAAAAAAGGAAAATGTAAAAAAGTATCTTAAAAACTTTATAAATTTTTAAGATACTTTTTTAGTTTAATTTATTTCTGAGTAACAACACCTAATTCTCCAACAGACATTTTCTTAACATCATCAACCATTTTAAGGTCTTTTCACTTAATATAACGCCCTTTTGTTTTGTTGAATTATCGGGTTATTTAAAATAAAAAATGTTAAAAAGTAGAAGAATTTATTTACCTTCACTGAGTTTAAAAGATTAGGTTTTTTAAAGGATTTAGGGGATGAATTAAAAATACTTTGTAACTGATAAAGTATTAAAATAAATTAAATATATTATAAAATGTTAAAAGGAATATCACCATTAATTAGTCCAACTTTATTGAAGATTTTAGCAGAAATGGGCCATGGAGACGAAATTGTTTTAGCGGATGCTCATTTTCCTGCAAAATCCCTTAACTCAAAAGTTTTACGATTAGATGGTGTGCCAATACCAGCTTTATTGTCAGGAATTTTACCTCTTTTTGAATTAGACAGCTACACTCCTTTTCCATTAATTATGATGGCAGCTGTTCAAGGAGATGTTTTAGATGCTAAGGTAGAAGAAAGTTATTTAAAAAGTATTCATACTATTTACCCTAATGCTGCACCAATAAAACGTATTGATAGATTTGATTTTTATGATAGAGCTAAAGATGCATTTGCTATAGTTATAACAGGAGAAACTGCAAAATATGGAAATATTATTCTTAAAAAAGGAGTAACACCAATAACTTAAAAAAGTCAATTAAGGCAATTATTTATATTAATTTTCGTAGTGTTTTGATGCTTATTTTTTAAAAGTAAGTTCTATTTATTTTATTTAAATTGCAAATTAATTAATCTAATTAAATAGTTTTCATTGGTAACTAAAGAGAATATAATCATTAAAGAAAAAATTAAAGAAATATTTGATTTATATTATCAAGGGCTTGTGCAATATGCTGCTCGTTTTTTGAATTTAAAAGACGAGTGTGAAGATTTAGTTCAAGATGTTTTTGTTGGGCTTTGGGAAAAAGAAAATATTTTTCCAGATAATATATCTCTTAAGGTTTACCTATATAAAACAACAAGAAACAAATGTTATAATGTTATTAAGCACAATAAGGTTAAAGACAAGTATGCTTCTAGTACTATAAAAGCCTTAGAAGACGATACCTTATTTCTAAAGCAATTATTAGAAGAAGAGGTAGTAAGGCAATTGCATAAATCTATAGAAGTGCTTCCAAAACGAAAAAAAGAAATTATTAAATTAAGTCTTAAAGGTTTAAAAAATAGCGAAATTGCTGAATCGCTAGGCATTAAAACACAAACTGTAAAAACCCTTAAATCACAGTCTTACAAAATTCTAAGAGAACAATTTGTAAAATTAGACACATTTATTTATTTTTTATTAGCTAACTAATAGCCTCACTTAGAGCATTATATTAAAGTTTATTTTAATTTATAAAAAAAAGTACAAATTTTAATAGTACCTTTTTTATTATTAGTTGTTCTATATATAAATGTACTAAAAAATGAATGATATTTTTAGCATATCTACATTAATAATTAAAGAGAAACTAAAAGTTATTACTGATTTAGAAAAAGAAGATTTAAAAAGGTTAAATAACAAATACTCTTTTTCAAAAGAAATAAACTTTAAAGATTTAGTAAATCGAGTTTCTTCGTATTCAGAAATAAATAAAGAAAAAGCTTGGGCTGCTATAGAGCTTAAGTCTAAAAAGCATCAAAGAAAACCAATTATTAAATTATTTAATAAATCTTGGCAAAAATATGCAGCAGCAATTCTATTAGCTATTCTTACAACAAGTTATTTTTTTAGAGATAATTTTTTTAAAAATGATATTGAAATTATAGATCCAATAACAGTAAACACTCCTATAAAACCTGGTACAGACAAAGCAACTTTAACATTAGAAGATGGTTCTCAAATTGCTTTAGAAAAAGGAGAATCTTTTCAAACACAAAACGCCAAAAGTAATGGAGAGGAGATTATTTATAAAGCTAAAAAACAGACCACCAAAGAAATTACATATCATTACCTAACCATACCTAGAGGTGGAGAATATTATATAAAATTATCTGACGGCACTCAAGTATGGCTTAATTCAGAATCTCAATTAAAATTTCCTACAAACTTTGTTAAAGGAGAACCTCGTCAAGTAGAACTTGTTTATGGTGAGGCTTATTTTGATGTTTCTCCAAGTACAGAAAATGGAGGCTCAAAATTTAAAGTATTCAATCAATTTCAAGAAGTAAAAGTTTTGGGTACAGAGTTTAATGTCAAAGCATATAAAGATGAGGTTAATATTTATACCACATTAGTAGAGGGGAAAGTAGAAGTTAGTATTAAAGATAAAAAACAAGATTTAGTTCCAAGTCAACAATTAAATTTAGATATAAATACCAATATTTCTACAGTAAAAACTGTTGATGTTTATACTGAAATATCTTGGAAAGATGGTGTTTTCAGTTTTAGAGAAAAACCATTAAAAGAGATTATGAAAATAATTTCTAGATGGTATGATATAGATGTCTTTTTTAAAAACAAAGAACTTGAAGATATTACATTTAAAGGAGTGTTAGGAAAAGACCAAAAAATAGAAGAAATTCTGGCTACAATTAAAACATTAAGTGTGCTTAAAGATTATGAAATAAACGATAATACAATCATTTTAAAATAAATTACTATTCAATAACCAAAACTATAAAGGATATGAAAAAAATAACGAAATAAGAAAAAAGCAAAGGGAATAGAGTATAAACCGTGGTAAGTGTAAGACTCAAATTCCCTTTTTTGAATCATTAATTAAATATTTAACTAATAAATAACTAAACAAATTTATGGAAATTATATTAAAGAATGTTCTATTTAATTTTAGAAAAAAAATAATCAAAGTCTTTATGAAAGCCCTCATTTTTTTATTTTGTATTGCTGCTTTTGGCTTTGCTCCTAGTGAGGTACTATCTCAAAGTTCTAATATAAAGATCGATTCAGACATCACCTTAACTGTTGATGAGGTTTTCGATCTTATAATGAAACAAACAGATTACAAATTCATATACCAAGAAGGTATTTTTAAAGACTTTCCGAAAGTTTCTTTAAAAAAAGGAAAGATTAATACAAACAATTTATTAAAGAGAAGTTTATCTAGCGGAAGCTTTAATATTATTATAACTAAAAATAAAACGGTTTTAGTAAAACAAAAATTAGTTAAAGAAGAGCCAGAAAAGCAACAATTTCAAGTCTCAGGAACCGTTAAAGATAAAAATGGACAGTTATTACCTGGAGCTTCAATTTTAGAGAAAGGAACTACAAACGGAACTCAAACAGATTTTGATGGTAAGTTTTCTTTAAAAGTTTTGGATGAAAATGCTACAATAGTCGTGTCTTATATAGGATATAAAACACAAGAAATCAAAATTAAAAATCAGGTTTTTGTTACAATAACACTACAAGAAGATGCTGCGCAATTAGATGAAATCGTTGTTATTGGGTATGGTGGTCAATCCAAAGCAAAAGTAACTGGAGCAATATCTTCTGTTAAAGGAGAAAGTCTTAAAGATGTTCCTTTTACAGATGCTTCACAAGCATTAGCAGGAAAACTTTCTGGTGTTCAAGTAACACAGAATACTGGTGCACCTGGTTCAACGCCTAACATAAACATAAGGGGTGTGGCAACATTAACTGCAGGTACTAAGCCTTTAATAGTTTTAGATGGTTTACCACTGTCTGAAAATGCAAATATTCAATCTATAAATCCAACAGATATTGAGTCTGTAGAAATTTTAAAAGATGCTGCATCTGCTGCAATTTATGGTTCTAGAGGTTCTAACGGAGTTATTTTAATTACTACTAAAAAAGGACAAAAAGGGAAATTACAATTTTCATATAATTCTTATTATGGTATTCAAAGTGTTGCTAAAAAACTTAACTTATTGGACGGTTATGGGTTGGCGAAATTAATTAAAGAAGCTCGTGATAATAAATATGTAAGCTTAGATCCAGTTAATCATTCTCCTAATGACTCAAATAAAATAAGAAAAGGTAACACATCTAGTACAGGGGTATTAATTCCTAACTATATGCAGCCTTATTTAGATGGACAAAAAGGATTAGTGAATACTGATTGGCAAGATGCTATTTTTGTTAATGCTCCTATTGAGAGTCATGAATTCAACGCTAGTGGAGGTAGTGACAATACAACCTTTTTTGTGTCAGGAAATTATTTTAATCAAGAAGGTATAATTATAGGGACAGGTTTTAAGAGATATTCATTAAGAGTAAATTTAAAGACGAAGTTTAGTGATAAATTAACATTTGGTATTAATTTGACTCCGTCAAAATCTGAACAAAATAAAATAGTTGAAAAATGGGCACAATCACCTGTGTCTATGGGAATTAATTCACATCCGTTTTTCCCAGTATATAATGCTGATGGCTCCTATGCAATAAGTGAGCAAGTAAGAGAAGCTGCATTGTATGGTTTGCCTGAGGCCGAAAACGTTGTAGCTATTTCTGATCTTACTAAAGATGTAAGAGAAGACTCAAGGTTATTGGGGGGAACGTATTTAGAATACAATGTTCTCAAAGATTTAACAGCAAAAACATATTTTGGCGGGTATATTATTTCTTCTCGTTCTAATTATTTTAGACCTTCCTATTTAGGGATTTATAGAGTGCCAGCACCTACTGTAGCACAAGGGAGGTCAAGTACATTTAGGATTAATAACTGGATAAGTGAAAATACACTTCATTACAAAAAGAGATTTAATGATCATAACCTAGATGTTCTATTAGGGTATTCTATACAAAATGAAAATATTGAAAGAAATAATATTAGAGCTCAAGGATTTCCTAATGATGAAATACAAACAATAAATGCAGCAACAGATATTATTTCTGCATCTTCTAGTATAACTGAGTGGAGCCTAATATCTTATTTAGGTAGAGTACAATATGATTATCAAGATAAATATTTATTGTCTGCAGCAGTTAGAAGGGATGGTTCTTCAAGATTCGGAGCAGATACTCAATTTGGTGTTTTTCCTTCTTTATCTTTAGGATGGAGGGTAGATAAAGAAAATTTCTTTCCAAAGGATGCATCTATTTCTTCTTTAAAGTTTAGAGGTAGTTGGGGGATAACAGGAAATAATCAAATAGGGAATTTTGGTTCTCAAGCTTTGTTGGGGTCAGCTAATTATAATTTTAATGGGGCAGTAGCAAGTGGTCTTAGACCAAGTACTTCGCCTAATAATAAACTGTCTTGGGAAGAATCAACTACAACGAATATTGGTTTTGATGCAGCGTTCTTTGATAATAAATTGACCTTATCTACAGAGGTTTATAGAACAGATACAGATGGTCTTTTATTAAATGTTCCAGTGCCAAGTCATTCAGGTTTTAATAGTTCTTTACAAAACATTGGAAAAATAAGAAATGAAGGTTTAGAATTTAGTATTGGTTATCAAACTAAAATAGGTGATTTTGAAATAAATTCTTTAGCAAATATTTCAAAAAACAAAAATAAGGTACTTTCCTTAGGTCCAGGACAAGACAGGATTATTTCAGGTAGAAATATTACTGAAGTAGGGAAACCTGTAGGAGCACATTATGGTTATAAAATTGCAGGTATTTTTGAAACTCAAGAGCAAGTAGATAATCTTCCAAAATTTAGAAACAAAGCAAATATTGGAGAGTACAGATTTGTGGATTTGAATAGAGATGGTATTATTAATAGTGATGACAGAACTAGTTTAGGTACATATTGGCCAGATTATACTTGGGGATTAACGAATACATTTAAGTATAAGTTTGTAGATTTTAGTTTTAATTTACAAGGAGTAGAAGGTGTTTCTGTTCATGATAGAATGGTAAGTGTAGTTCTTTATTCTCATGAACCTTGGGGGAATCATACTAAAGATTATGTGAATAATGTTTGGAGGAGTGTAGATAGCCCTGGTAAATATGCAAAACCTGGTTCAAGATCAAATACCTTACACAGAGAGTCTGACCTTTTTATTGACGATGCATCATTTATACGAATTCGTAATATAACCTTTGGTTTAACACTAGATAAAAGTTTAGTAAAAAACCTATTTGTTAATAGTATTAGAGTTTACACATCAGCAAAGAATCCATTTACATTTACCAATTTCAGAGGATATAATCCAGAACAAAGTGAAGGAAACCCTCTTAAACCTGGTGTTACCTTAGGTAATTTCCCTTTAGAAAAATCTATTGTTTTTGGTGTTAATTTAAATTTTTAAGAAAATGAAAAAAATATTTATAATAATTTTGTTGACACTTACAATAAGCGGGTGTGAAAATCAACTTAATATAAAACCAGAGTCTAATTTTACTACAGATAATTTTTATAGAAATAAAAATGACATAGAACAAGTTGTTAATGCTGCATACGCATTCTTGCAGTCCGAAGGGCAATATGGTGAGAACTTTCATTTTTTTATGGAAGTAAGAGCAGATAATTCAGTTGAAACAGATTTAAATGTTAGAGGTGGTGATTTTGGTCAGTTTGAAACATTTAGTATTGCAACAACAAATAGCTTGTTAAACGAAACTTGGTCAGATTGCTATAAAGGTATTCAAAGTTGTAATATAGTATTAAATAGAATCGAGGGTATCCCGGATATGCCACAAGAGCAAAAAAGTATTAGAAAAGGAGAAGTACTTTTTATTAGAGCATTAACTTACTTAAACTTGGTGAGAATTTGGGGAGATATTCCTTTGGTTTTAAAAGAAACTAAGAACCCTTTTGATTTTTTTGACGTTGAAAGAACAAAGGTAGCAGATGTTTACAAACAAATTGAAACAGATTTATTGGAGGCTATTGACTTTTTACCTGTATCACCGTTACAGATAGGTCGTGTTACTAAAGGTGCAGCACAAACGTTATTAGGAAAAACATATTTAACACAGAAGAAATATAATGAAGCTGTTACAAGTTTAAAACTTGTTTCAGGGTATAAATTGATTGATAACTATGCGCAAGTATTTGGTCCTCAATTTGAAAACAATGATGAATCAATTTTCGAAGTTCAATTTACAGGAGGTATTGGTGGAGAAGGTAGTAAGTTGTCAAATTTATTTACTCCGTTAGGAGGTAATAGTATTGTAAATAATGTAGGACAACCTTCAGGTCATAATGCACCTACAATGGAACTATTAAATAGTTATGAAGTAAATGATTCACGTAAGAATGTTACAATCGGTATTGTTAATGGTAAGCAATTTGCTAAAAAATATATTACAGAACCTAAAGGACCAAATGATTCAGATGCAAATGTAATTGTGTTAAGGTATGCTGATGTTGTTTTAATGCTTGCAGAAGCATTAAATGAAATTGGCTATGTGGCAGATGGTGAGGCGTTTACGCTAATAAATAAAATAAGGAATAGAGCAGGTTTAGTTAGTTTGACATCCGCAACAATAACAACACAAGAGTTGTTTAGAACTGCTGTAGCTAAAGAAAGAAAGCTAGAATTGGCTTTTGAAAATCATCGTTGGTTCGATTTATTAAGAACCGAAAACTTTGTAAATGTAATGAATAATTCTAGTCAAGAATCAGGAAGTTTTACAGTAAAATCATTTCATAAGTTTTTCCCGATACCTCAAAAACAAATAGATACTAACCCAGAAAAAATCAAACAAAATGAAGGATATTAAATTAATTGATGACGTATTAAAATGTAAGTTCAACAATGTTTTAATCTTTGTTGTGGCATTATTATTAACGGTAACTTTTTTTTCTTGTTCAGATGAGAATAATGAGTTTTCACAACCTGTTCCTATAACAAATTTTAAAGCTACTTCAGGAATTAACAAGGTAACTTTAAATTGGGATGCAGTGAATGCTCAAAATTTTAGTGGGTATTGGGTAGATTTCTACCCAGGTGATGGGCTATCTGTTATTACAGATAAAACGAATAACTCAATCGTATTTGAGAAATTAGACCCGAGTATTGAATATCGTTTTACATTAGTATGGGTAGATGATAATAAAGTAAGATCAATGCCTACAATAGTGAATGCGAGACCTAAATCTTTATTTGTTGAGCCACAAGTGGTTTACGATGGGGATTTAATTATTGAAAATCAAGATCAATTAAATGCACTTCCATTAGCTTATACAAAGATAGATGGTAAATTAAGAATTAAGGGTGCTGATATTACAGATTTATCAAAGTTATCATCTTTAAAAGAAATAAAAGGAAACTTAGAAATTATTGATGGAAATACTACATTAACAAGTATATCTGGACTTGAAAAGTTAGAAAAAATTGGTGGAAGCTGTTGGATTCGTAGAAACCCACTGTTAGTCTCGGTAGAACCATTACAAAAATTAACATCTATTGGTAAGAATTTATACTTTTATGAGAATGATGCAGTACAATCTCTTTCAGGTTTTGATAACTTAACAGAAGTAGGTGATATGTTTATTGGTGACCGTGATGGAGATATTTCAGATGGTGAAGGAAATCCAATCTTAAAAGATTTTTGTGCGCTTCAAACATTATTTACAAGTGCATCAAGTAGGAAAGTATTTATTGGAGAAAACGCATACAATCCTACAGTATCTCAAATTGTAAAAGGGTATTGTACAAAGGTGGTAAAAGATGGAAATTGGACAATTTCCTCACAAGCAAATTTAGATGCTATAACTGAGAAGTATACACATATAAATGGTAAATTGGTTATTAAAGGGGCAGATATTACAGATTTATCTAAATTAATTGGATTAGTAGAAGTCAAAGGGCTTGAAATTAGAGATAGTAACACTGTTTTAACAAATTTAGATGGGTTAAATAATTTAACTACAATTGTTGGTAATTTTTGGTTACGAAGAAATGCTGAATTGATTTCAATTCAGGGCTTAGAATCGTTAAGGGAGATTAATGGCAACTTGGTTCTTTATCAAAACCCTAAGATTCCATCATTAGCAGGTTTAGAGAAATTGGCTAAAGTGAAAAATATGTATATTGGAGATAGAGATGGAGATCCAACAGACGGAGAAGGAAATCCCTTATTAACTAATTTATGCCCTTTACAACTTGCAGCTTCTTATGGAAGTCTTGTAGAATTTTTTATTGCTGAAAATGGGCACAACCCAACGAAGCAAAACATTATTGATGGTACTAACTGTAGCTTATAAACCAATCAATTATTTAATAAATTTTTCTTTCAAATAACTTGAAAGGAAAATTTAGAATTTGTTTTAAAAATATTATATTATGAAAACACACACACATACTAAGAAATTTCAATTGTTTATTATGTTATTGTTAATTGTTGTACAATTTGGTACTGCACAAACATTTACAGGAGATTTAATAATTTCAACTCAAGCAGAATTAGATGTATTACAAACTTATACAAAAGTAACAGGTAAATTAAGAATAAAAGGAGCTGATATTAAGGAACTTTCTAAATTAAGTACTATTCAAACAATAGGAGGTAATTTAGAGATTTTAGACTCTAACACGAGTTTAACTAATTTAAATGGACTAGGAGGATTAACCTCAATAGGAGGTAATTTTTGGTTAAGAAAAAATACAGAGTTAATTGATATTTCTGCACTATCTAATTTAAAAGAAATATTAAACAATACTTCAGGAGGTTTGTATCTTATCGGAAACTCTAAATTAACAACTTTAGACGGTCTTGATAATTTAGAAAAGGTGGCAAATATGTATATAGGTGATCGAGACGGGGATCCAAATGATGGAGAAGCAAATCCATCATTAATAAATCTATGTGCATTGCAAAAAGCTGCAAATTATTCAGGTTTGGGTAGTTTTATTATTGCTGATAATGGATACAATCCAACTTCTGCTCAAGTTGTTTCTGGTACAAATTGTGTTTTAGGTTTGAAAGATGTTTTTGGTCAAAAGTTTAGTGTGTATCCAAATCCAACACAAGAATTTATACAAATGTCAGATTCTCGAAACAAGGAGTATAAGGTTAATGTATTTAATAATCTTGGTAAGCTAATTATTGGAGATGCTATTATTTCCAATGTGAAAAGAATAAATATTTCAAAATTAGAAAAAGGTGTTTATTTTATGAAAATTAGTCTAGGGAAAATTAGTGCAGTAAAGAAAATTATAAAATCAAATTAGTTCTATACTTATAATTTCTTTGATTATTTTAAAATTAATAGTTATGAAAATAAAAAGATTTATGTTGGTAATATTGTTTTTTTCAATATTAATGGCATGTAGCAGTAATAATGATAATCCTTCTGATTCAGATCCAAAACCAATTAATCAATGTGATTCTGGAGATTGTATTAAGGTAGCAACATTTAATGTTGCTGTTGGTCAAAAAGCGACAGCATCTAGTATTGCTGCAAAATTAAAACCTCTCAATTTAGATGTTTTGACACTTACAGAGTGTCCTACTTTGATTGATAAAAGTTCAGGAGATAAAGATTTTGTAGAAATAATTGCTGAAACTTTAGGAATGTCTTATTGGAAAATAGGAACAATTTCATCAGCAAATCATTGGGAAGCATGGGGTAAAGATGTAACTGGGAAATACCATGGTAAATTAAAAGCTATTTTAAGTAAAACTCCTTTGTCTAATCCAGAAGATATTATATTAAATGGTAGAGGTTGGTCTCCAGCTAGTGCGTTTAAAGTTAGAACTACTATTAAAAGTAAAAGCTTTGCTATTTATGCATTACATATCCCTGGTAGTAATGATGTTGTGGATGGTTCAGTTCATAAAGATTTTGCTGATAGAATACTTGTAAACGAAAGTTCTACAAATTTTTTAGTAATGGGAGACTTTAATGATATTCCAACGAATGCAACTATGAAATATATTAATGGAAAAGGGATGAAAAATGCTTTAGATGACCTTGATAATTTAAATGAAAGATTAGATGCATATTCATCTGGTCGAATAGATAATATTCTCTACAATAATGCTTCAAAAACGAAAGGTATTGATGGATATAGTATGTACAACCCAGCTATTTCAGATCACCCTTATGTTTGGTGTAAACTATTATATGAGAAATAAGATTAAGATTTTTTTGATAAATTAAGTTTGTAAGTAGTAGCTGATTTGTTAAAAGGTCAGCCATTATTTTTATCTGATATTTAGATTAAATAAAGTCATTTAAAATAATCAAGCTTCTTAAAATCACAAGCTAAAATCAATATATAAAAGATAAATGAAGAAACTAAAATATAAAGTAATAGCATTATTAACCTTGTGTTTGTTTAGTTGTAATGAGAAAAAAGAAACACCTCTAGAAAGTAACAAGTCGTCAGAAAACCATCAACGATTTTCTCCTTGGCAAGAAGGGTTTTTAGATATCCATCATATTAATACAGGAAATGGCGATACCAGTTTTTTAATTTTACCAGATGGCACCACAATGCTTTTTGATGCAGGAATTATTCAAAAAGAGGAATTTGAAAAAAAATACGCACCTTTAAAAGCATCACTTCCAAAACCAAACGATTCACTGTCAGCAGCACAATGGATTGTAAAATACATTCAAAATCTCTTGCCAAAAAATAACTTTAAAATTGATTATGCTTTGGTATCTCATTTTCATGAAGATCATTATGGGAGTTTAGTAGAGTTGGGTAATCAGATTCCGATTCAAAAAATAATTGATAGAAATTATCCCGATTATGATTTCCCTTTTGACTTAAAAAAGTATTTGAAAAAAGAGGCTATTTTTCAAGAGTATTTATTATTTATAGAGAAAAATAAAATACCATCAGCATCATTAATTGTGGGTAGTCATTCCCAAATTAAATTACAAAATTTACCTGAAAAGTATCCAACTTTTAAAATTCAGAATGTAAAATCAAACGGAACAATTTGGACAGGTAAAAACAATGAAACTTTTAAATATTTTACAGCAAAAGATATGACCTCCTTTTACAAAGGAAAATACAATGAAAACCCACTCAGTTTAGCATTAAAAATTTCGTATGGAAAATTCGATTATTTTACGGGCGGAGATAATACAGGCTTACAGGGTTTTGGATTACCAAAATGGTTTGATGTAGAAACCCCCATAGCAAAAGCAGTAGGTAGTGTAGAAGTAACTACTTTAAATCATCATGGAAACAGAGATGCTACCAATGAATTTTTTGTAAAAACATTAGACCCAAAAGTAGTAATTCAACAATCTTGGTGTTCAGATCATCCTGGGCAAGAAGTGTATCAACGTCTTATTTATAAAGATAAAAATGCAGAGAAGCGTTACCTTTTTGCAACGAATATGCACAATGAAACGAGCGTAACTTACGGACCTTGGTTTGTTAAGAATTATAAGAGTTTGCAAGGGCACATTGTAGTAAGAGTATTTCCTAGAGGAGAGAAGTATAAAGTGATTATTTTAAATGATAATTCTATAGATTTAACCGTAAAAGAAACATTTGGACCTTTTAAAACATATTAAGAAAAAAATGAAGTTTAGTTTAAAGTTATTAGTAATTATTATGCTTGTTAATATTCAAGTTAATTACGCACAACAAGTAGATAAACCTAAATTAATTGTTGGTGTAATAATAGATCAAATGCGGGCTGAATACTTATATAGGTTTCAAGAAAATTATACAGAAAACGGATTTAAACGATTAATACGAGAGGGTTTTAATGTAAAAAACACTCACTATAATTATATTCCAACAGCAACAGGTCCAGGGCATACGTCTGTTTTTACAGGAACCACTCCTGCTAATCACGGCATCGTTTCAAACCATTGGTATAGTAGAGATTTAAAAAGAACGATGTATTGTGCAAAAGACTCAACCTCTTATTTAGTAGACAATTTGGGGATTCAAAAAGATGCAAAGTTTCGTGTTTTTTCGAGATCACCAAAAAACGCAAAGACTTCTATGATAACTGACGAATTAAAATTAGCATCAACAGGACGTTCTAAAGTTATAGGGATATCTATAAAAGATAGATCAGCCATTTTTCCTGCAGGTCATATGGCAGATTATGCCTTTTGGTATAATTCTAAAAACGGACATTTTGTGAGTAGCTCTTATTATACTAATAAGCTTCCAAAATGGTTAATAGCATTTAATAATCAACAAAAAGCAGATGATTTATTAAATAAAAGATGGAATTTTTTATTGCCCATAAATAGGTACAGAAATTCTAGTAAAGACGATTCGCATTTCGAAAAAATATTTAAAGGGAAAACAAAAAGTACTTTTCCTTATAACTTAAAAGAATTACGCAAAATTAATAATAATTTTAATCTATTAACAGAGGTACCTTATGGAAATACAATGGTTACAGAATTAGCGATAGCCACTCTTAAAGGAGAAAATTTAGGAAAAGGAAAAGAATCCGATTTTTTAACCATTAGCTATTCAAGTACAGATTATATTGGCCATCATTTTGGAATACGATCTAAAGAATTAGAAGACACTTATATAAGAATGGATCGAGAAATAGCAAGATTACTAGAGGCGTTAGACAAACAAGTTGGCAAAGGAAACTATATGTTGTTTTTAACTGCAGATCATGCCGGAAGCGATCATCCTCACTTTTTAAATGAAAAGAAACTACCAGGTAAATTTTATAACTCTAAAAAAATGAAAGGTATTTTAGAAAAGCATCTTTCAAAGATTTTTGGAGAAAGAATCTATATTTCTTTTATGGATAAAACGCAGATTTATACGGCTAAGACAACTATTTCTAAAAAGAAACTTTTAAATGAAATTAAGAATTATTTAAGCACTTTAGACGGTGTTAAAGCAGTTTTTGCACCAGCTTTAAAAGAAGAAAATTTGAATAATAGTTTAATAGAAAATGTTATAAAAAATGCCTATAATTCAAAAACATCAGGAGATATTATTTATCAAATGGAATCTGGCTGGATGGAAGAACGCTCTTTTGGAACCACGCATTGTACTTGCTACACCAGTGATACTCATGTGCCCTTATTGTGGTATGGATGGAACATTCCTAAAGGAGAATCTGTAAAAAAAGTAGAAATAACGCAAATAGCACCTACTCTTTCTATGTTATTGAATATTCCATTGCCAAGTTCAAGTAATCGAAATCCAATAATTAATATTTTTATAAGGAAATAAAAAAGGACGGTTTCCAAAAAACTGTGTAAATAGAAAATTAAGGTACTAAACCAATAAGTGTGTAAGTAAAGTTATTCTGGAATTTTTCTAGAGCAATAATTAAATTGCTCCGTGAGGAAAAATTTTGGAAATAACTTTACGATTAAATTATTATTAAATTTATAAACACACATTTATTATGAAACCAGAAGATTTATTAAACGAAGACTTTTTAAAACAATTTAAGACAGGCTCAGAACTGACCAGTTTTATAGAACAGCTTCATAAACGTGGAGTAGAGAAAATTCTTGAAGGTGAGTTAGATGCACATTTAGACTACGATAAGCATCAAAAAAGTACTAACTCCAACTCACGAAATGGTTATGGAACTAAAACCATTAAAACTAAGCTTGGAGAGACTCAAATTCAAGTTCCCAGAGACAGAGATAGTTCATTCAATCGAATGCTCATCAAGAAAAGAGAAAATGTGGCTGATGGAGTAGAAAACATCATTATTTCTTTATATGGCAAAGGAATGAGTATTTCAGACATTGAAGAACAAATCAGAGAAATTTACGATTTTAATATTTCTAGTTCTGCTATTTCAAGAATTACAGACAAAATAACAGCAGATATTATAGCTTGGAAAAACAGACCTCTAGAAGCTACTTATTTGATTGTATGGATGGATGGTATTGTTTTCAAGGTTCGTGAAAACTCCAAAGTGATCAATAAAACCATTTATATTGCTGTTGGATTGCGAATTGATGGAAAGAAAGAAGTCTTAGGATTATGGCTAGGAAAAAACGAATCTTCCTCTTTTTGGATGACTGTTTTAACCGAGATAAAAGCTAGAGGAACACAAGATGTTTTAATTACAGCTACAGACAATTTAAACGGATTTACTGATACCATTAAAACGGTTTTTCCTAATTCTGTAACTCAAATTTGTGTGGTGTATCAAATCAGAAATTCTTGTAGATATGTGGTTTGGAAAGATAAAAAAGCCTTTGCCAAAGATATGAAGCAAATCTATACTGCACCTACTAAAGAAGCTGCTAAAGCTGCTTTAGAGGACTTTAAAATAAAATGGAACTCAAAATATTCTTATGCCATAAAGTCTTGGGAAAACAATTGGGATGAACTCACCGTTTTCTTTGATTTTCCACTCGAAATTAGAACCATTATTTACACCACTAATTTGATAGAAAACTTAAATGGAAAAATTAGAAAATATACCAAAAACAAACTCTCTTATCCAACTGATGATGCAGTAATTAAATCTGTATTTTTAGCTTTAAGAGAATCCACAAGAAAATGGACAATGCCTATTAGAAATTGGGGAATCATTTTAAATCAATTTTTGGCTATATTTGAAAACAGGATTAAACTATAAAAAGTTTAACCCTGTAATTTTTTACTTACACACTTGATGGGATAGTGTCTTTTAGAACTTGCTAAGTTAAGGTTACTTGAGGTTAACAAGATTATAGATGATACTTTATCTTTCTGAAACTTCTAATGTCTCAAAATTATAATAAGTACTCTTTTTAAATCCATCCTCATATGCTTTTAAAAATATATCAACAACGTTTTGTTCGTCTGAATCTAAAATACTTCTATCAATATTCTTTAGACGGTTTTTAATATCTTCCTTATCCATTTTAGGAAAAAACTGATACTCTGCAAGTTGAAAGCTAATATTTGATTTTCCAGATAAACTGTTCATATATGCTCCTTTTAGACATAAATAAATATATTTAACTAAATCGTTATCGTCAATTATTAGTTTTGGAAACTCATTTTTATAGAGTTTTGGATGTAGTTTAGCTGTCCATTCTAACACTAAAATAATTTCATCTTCGTTAAGTGTATTTTTCTTATTAAGTTCTAAATTAAATAAACTTTTAGAATGAGTTTTATGAGAAAGTTTAATTTTTTTAATAAATTCTTCTACTCCTTCTTTTTCTGAAAAAAGATGATACCATAAATTATCGTAGTATAGTTTATTTTCTTTTTTACTAGATATATAATTTAAAACGAAATATCTTCTATCTTTTATCAGAGAAATATTTTTTAGCATTTTTGAGTTAAACATTGCCACAAACATAAAATCTGATCCAATAGAAAACAGTCTAGTTTTCTCATATTTTAAATTTTTAGTAAAACAAAACCCTGCTAAAATAATCTGTTTTACATTTTCTTCTCTAGTGTTCTCGCTTTTAAGTTCTGTCCAATGTAAAAATTGAAATAATTTATCTGTTTTTTGGATTTTATTTAAAATCTCTATTTTTTTATTAATATCAGAATTGTTTATAAATTTTTCAAAAACAGATTCTTGTATATCCAAATTACTTAATTGTAAACTAAAATATCTATCAAAGTAGCTTCTATTTGCTACTTTTTTATTTTGAATTAACTTTCCTTGTTTGTGTGAGTTATAGGAATGATTTTCACTTACAAAGACAAGTTGGAAAATTAAATTTTTAGAAATTTCATCGAAATTTTGGTCTTCAATAAATTCTTTTATAGATTTATTATTCTTACTACCATAAAACAATGATATGTTTTTTGAAGAATTGTTATCTTTTTTATAAACTAGTTGCTCTTTATTTTCAGCAATAAACTGATAAACTTTTGGTCTAAAAATCCTAAAAGATTCAATAATTAGGAAGTCATTTATATTTAACTCTTTATAAATTGATATTAGTCTAAGTTTTATTCCATTATTAAATCTATAAAGGTCTCTAATAGAGCTAAAATAGTTAGTAAAATTTTCTGATTGTAAACTAGTAATTACTTTTTTAAATTCATTTTGTAAATTGTTATCAATAAATAAATTATCAATACTATCAATAAAAATTCTTTTAATATCTCTTTTAGAAACTGATGGCAATGTGTAATCAACTTGCACAATTTTTTCTAAATATTTCTGTCCGTTTTTTCCAAATTGTTTTTCTAATGCAGAACAAACAATTTCTCTATCATATGCAAGAATAAATATAGTGTTTGCAAAATTTCCATTTAATTTAACTAACTGAAAAATATCCGTTACCTCAGTTGGTGTTAATCTATCAATATCGTCTATAGTTATATATAGTTTTACTTTTGATGCTATTAGCAGTTTATCAATATCTTCTTTTAGTTTCTGTATATCTTTTTCTTTACTAATATTTTCAAGAAAATCTTTAGCTTCATTTACTGCTTGCCCAACGCCAGAGTGAACATATTTTAACCAATTAAGATAATCAAGGAAGTCAATAATTTTTTTTGAAGCATCTTTTAGTTTTTGCTGATTATTTTGAAGTTTAATTAACAATTCCTTTAAAAAAATATCTTGCAGTTCTCTTTGACCAGAAAACATCCAAGGATTAAATCTTAAAACAATAATTTCAGTTTCCTTCTCATAAGAAATTCTTTCTACTTCTTTAATTATAAAATTAATTAAAGTTGATTTCCCAGTTCCCCAAGTTCCATTAATTCCTAATACGATACTTTCGTTATTTTGGCTAAAAGATTGAACCAGTCCAGTAGCAATTTGAGTAGCGAAACTAAATCTTCCTAGCTTATCATCTTCAGCTTTTAATAAAGGTAAATCTGTATGCATTTTTTCTGTAAAGATAAATTAAAAGAAGAAACTACTATATTACGATAGAAAAAGGGGTGTTATCAGGGGTGATAATAAAAAAATAAAACCCTAATCAATTAATATATAGTAGATTAGGGTTTTTATGTGTACTCAAGGTGGGAATCGAACCCACACTCCCGAAAGAACTGGATTTTGAATCCAGCGCGTCTACCAATTCCGCCACTTGAGCAAGTAATAAAGTAGGATTGCAAAGCTACTAAATATTTTTAGTATTTAAACTGAAAAAATTAATTTCAAACTCAATAAATAATTTCTACTTTTGTCTACTAACAACAACACAACAAAAATTTATTTAAATGCCTACAAATCAACTTGCACCAAAATTATTTGCTTGCAGACAAAGCATCGTTTTGGCTAAAAAAATTGCAAAAGAATACAATACAGAACTAGGAAATGTAGATACCACATACTTTAGTGATGGAGAATTTCAGCCGGCTTTCGAAGAATCTGTGCGTGGAAGACGTGTTTTTATCATTGGCTCTACTTTTCCGAATGCTGATAATTTAATGGAAATGCTATTAATGTTAGATGCAGCAAAAAGAGCATCAGCAAGACACATTACTGCTGTAATGCCTTATTTTGGTTGGGCAAGACAAGATAGAAAAGACAAGCCAAGAGTTGCAATAGGAGCAAAATTAGTGGCAAATTTATTGCAATCTGCAGGAGCAACCAGAATTATGACAATGGATTTACACGCAGATCAAATTCAAGGATTTTTCGAAAAACCAGTAGATCATTTATTTGCATCTACAATCTTTTTGCCTTATATAGAGAGTTTAAAGTTAGATAATTTAACAATTGCATCCCCAGATATGGGAGGTTCTAAAAGAGCTTATGCATATTCTAAGCATTTACTTTCTGAAGTAGTAATCTGTTACAAGCAAAGAAAAAAAGCAAATGTAATTGGTCATATGGAGTTAATAGGTGATGTCAAAGACAAAAATGTAGTTTTAGTTGATGATATGATTGATACCGGAGGAACCTTAGCCCATGCAGCTAACTTAATGATGGAAAGGGGTGCCAAAAGTGTTCGTGCAATTTGTACGCATCCAATACTTTCAGGTGGCGCTTATAAAAAAATTGAAGAATCTGCATTAACAGAATTAATTGTTTCTGATACAATTCCTTTAAAAAAGAATACTTCTAAAATAAAAGTTGTATCTTGCGCGCCCTTATTCGCGGATGTTATGCATAAGGTACAAGATAACACCTCAATAAGTGGGCAATTTTTAATGTAAATAATTAACAAAAAAGTAATGAAATCAATTACAATTAAAGGATCAAAAAGAGAAAGCGTGGGCAAAGTAGCTACTAAAGCCTTGCGTAATGCTGGTATGGTTCCTTGCGTTATATACGGAGGAAAAACACCAATACACTTTTCAGCAGAAGAAAAAGCGTTTAAAAACTTGGTTTATACTCCAAACGTTTATACAGCAAGTATTGATGTTGATGGACAAAAAATACCAGCAATTTTACAAGACATTCAGTTTCACCCGGTTACCGATAAAATTTTACACGTAGATTTTTATCAATTGTTTGATGATAAAGAAGTTACAATGAATATTCCTGTAAAATTAACAGGTACATCTCCTGGGGTTTTAAATGGTGGATCTCTACGTTTTACAAATCGTAAATTAAGAGTAAAAGCACTACCTGCTAATTTACCAGATTTTATAGATGCTGATATTTCTGGTTTAAAAATTGGAAATAAATTATTTGTAACATCATTAGTTAATGATAAGTATACATTTATGCACCCAGACAATACAGTAGTTGTTCAAGTTAGAACTTCTAGAAACGCAACTGAAGATGAAGAGTTAGAAGAAGGAGTAGAAGCTGCAGAAGGAGCTGAAACTGCTGCACCAGCAGCAGAGTAAATTTTACTCACATAAATTAATAAAAAAGCGTTACAATTCTGTAATGCTTTTTTATTTCAGTATTTTTGGATACTAAAATTTTATAAACTTCGTAGAATGAAAATAACTATACTAAGTATCTTTATTACATTGTTTTTAATAGTAAATTGTAGTAAAAAAGTGCCTGAGCAAAAATGGGAACCAAAAATTTTGCAAGCCTTTAAAAAAGATGCCGTAAAAAGTATTTTGCCAGATTTTTCTTATGCAGGATATATGTATGGAGAAAAATCGATTCCGACAGAAACAAAATTAAAAATATTTAATATATCAGATTTTGGAGCCATTGCAAACGATTCTTTAGATGATACAAAAAACATACAAGCTACAGTAGATGCAGCAGGAAAAAATGGTGGAGGAATTGTTTTGTTTCCAAAAGGAAAATTTCTTGTTAATTCTGATAGTACAAAACAAGATATTATTAGAATTAATTATTCAAACATTATTTTAAGAGGTGCTGGTCAAGATAAAAAAGGAACCATTATTTATTCAGGAAGCGAAACTACTTCTTTGCACGGAGAAAGCCCTTGGTTATCAGCATTTGTTTTTCACTCAGGATTAAATTTACATAACAATCAAAAATTATACTCTGTAGATGAAGAACCCGTTTTTACAAACTTAACCTCAGATGTTTATAAAGGAGAAAACATTATAAAGTTAGAAAAAACAGCAGGTTTAGAACCAGGAGGTTTTATAATGATTGCAATGAAAAATACAACAGATGATGGAGGCTTAATTAAAGAATTAATGTTTCCTTTAAAGTTTGAACCTTTTCAAACATCATATATAGAAGCAGGAAAAAACAGGTCAACTTCTTTTCAATGGCTTGTAGAAATCGATAAAATTATCGACGATAAAACAATTAAAATTAAGCAACCAGCCAGAAGAACAATAAAAACAAAATATCAAGCATTTATTGCCAAAACTGAAATGCTGCAAAACATTGGTATCGAGAACTTTAGATTCGAATCTAAGTATAAAGGTGATTATAAACATCATAAAACAAAAATTCATGATTATGGTTGGGGGGCAATTTGCCTTCAAAGAGCTGCTCATAGTTGGATTAAAGATGTTACCATCAATAATTATACGCAAACAACACATCTTATAAATAGTAGAAATGTTACAGTTTCTAATATAACGATTACTGGCGGAAATGGGCATTATGGACCAAAAATGTACAGTTCTTCAGATAATTATGTGTCAAATATTAGTATTGAAGCAAATAGAACGCATGGACCAGGTGTAGAAGGACCAAGTTTTGGAAATGTGTTTAAAGATATAAAAATGAAGCATTCATTGCCAATAGATTTACACGGAATGGGATCATCAGAACTTTGTCCGCCAATGTATAATTTATTCGAAAGTATATCAAATGCAGAAAGTATTACAGGTGGTGGTGCGCCTTTTAATATTCCGCATGCAGGAGAATATAATACTTTTTGGAATATAGAAATGACAGGTTTTAAAGAAGATGGTTTTAACGAATTATTTAGTTCTTGGATCTGGAAAAATCCAAAGAGTTTTAAAAACGAATTTCATAAAGATTGTCATAAACAATATCTTAGATCTATAGTAGTTGGAGTTCATCACCCAAAAAATACACTTTCTATCGAAAATATGACAGAAGATAGAAATAATGAATGGATTTATGTTGAAGGCTTAAATAAAAAAACAGAAATAGTTTCTTTATACGAAACCCAATTACAAATTAGATTAAAGTCTAAATAGTTAAAAGATAATTTTTACTTTTGATGGATGAATTTAAAAAACTTTTTTTCTAGAATTTTTGGTATAAAAGTTGAAAGTAATGAAGAATTGATGAAGAAATTTTTAATTGTTGGTTTAGGTAATATTGGTGATAAGTATACAAATACGCGTCATAATATTGGTTTTAAAATTGTAGATGAAGTTGCAGAAGAACACAAGGTTACTTTTGAAACAGAAAAGTTAGGTGCAATTGCAAAATTCCGATTTAAAGGCAGAACATTTATTCTTTTAAAGCCAAGTACGTTTATGAATTTAAGCGGAAAGGCTGTTAAATATTGGATGGATAAAGAGAAAATTCCTTTAGAAAATTTATTGGTTGTTACAGATGATGTAAATATAGATTTTGGCACTATCAGATTAAAAGCAAAAGGTTCTGCTGGCGGACATAATGGCTTAAAAGATATTGAAACTAAATTAGGACATCAAAAATATGCGCGTTTTCGTTTTGGAGTTGGTGGCAATTACAGCAGAGGAAGGCAAGTAGATTTTGTGCTTGGAGAATGGAATAAAGAAGAAACCAGCCAATTAATAGAACGTTTACCAACATCAGCAAAAATAATTACTTCTTTTGGTACAGCAGGCTTAAATAATACAATGAATACTTTTAATGGGAAGTAGTATTGTTACATTTTTTAATTGATTCATTTACACATTATCACTAGCAAACCATTCTGCAAAACTAGAATCAGTTTCTTGAAGTTTAATAGAATGTAATTTGATGTTTTTAGGCAATCTATTCTTAATTTTTTTAGAAAAATCTATCACCATCATTTCACTTGTAGGTTGATAATCTACTAATAAAACATGATGTTCTCTATCCATTAATTCTTTTGCCAATTCAACGTGAGGTGTGTTTTTGTTAAACACAGTTGCGTGGTCAAAAATATCAACAATTTCTTCGTTTACAATTTTTTTTAAATCACCAAAATCTATAACCATTCCAAACTTTACATGGGTGTTATCAGAAATAGGTTTACCAGAAACAGTTACCGATAATTTATAAGAATGGCCATGCACATTTTTACATTTACCATCATAACCATACAATGCGTGCCCAGTTTCAAAATTAAATTGTTTGGTAATTCTAATTGTACTCATTAACGTCTGTTTCTGTATTTATTGTAAAAGTACACAATAACTAAAGCTATTGCTAATCCTAAAAATAAAAAATCTCCTCCCATACTATTTGTGTTTTGTTATTCTTTAATTAAAAAATTTTGTAAAACGTCTGCAATTTTTCTATTGTCAGATAATTGCGGAATTTTATTTTGTCCTCCAAATTTACCAATAGATTTCATATAATTATGAAAACCACCTTTTTTAACTTTTCTGATGATGAGTGAGCGTAACACTTTTCCTTCAATTAAATCGAAATAATAAATGTTTTGTGCTTGCATAGAAGCATCTACTTTTAAAGCAAAATCTTCTAAATCTTTTGGCTCATTTTCAAACTCAATAAACCATTCGTGATAAGGTAAACCACTTTCTGGATTTACTTGCGGAGCCACTGTAAACTCGCTAATATTTATTTTTGTTCCTTTAATAGAATCGTTTAAAGCTTTTTCAACTTCTTTGCCAATAACGTGTTCGCCAAAGGCGGATATAAAATGTTTTATACGTCCTGTAACTTTAATTCTATAAGGTTTTGTTGATGTAAATTCTACAGTATCACCAATATTATAACCCCAAAGACCTGCTGTTGTGTTTAAAATGATGACATAATTTACACCAATTTTTACATCTTTTAGAGAAATTCTTGTTGGGTTTTCGTCAAAGAATTCAGTTGCTGGAATAAACTCATAAAAAATACCAGCATCTAATTGTAACAACATTCCTTTTTCGGTTTGCGAATCTTGATAGGCAATAAAACCTTCGGATGCAGGATACAATTCTATGTAATCTATTTTCTTGCCAATTAAAGTTTCAAACTTGTTTTTATAAGGCTCAAAATTTACACCACCATAAATAAAGAAGTTAAAATTTGGAAACAATTCTGAAACTTTTTTACCTGTTTTTTCAATCAGTTTTTCAAAATACATTTGTACCCATGAAGGAATTCCGCTAATTACAGTCATATCTTCATTAATGGTTTCCTTAACAATAGCATTTACTTTGGTATCCCAATCTTCAATACAATTGGTATCCCAACTTGGTAAACGGTTTTTTAGTAAATATTGAGGAACATAATGCGCAACAATTCCACTTAAACGTCCTAATTTTACACCGTTTTTGTCCTCTAAAACAGGACTTCCTTGTAAAAAAATCATCTTACCATTTACAAAACTCGCATCGTTTTTTTCTGCAATGTAAAATAACAAAGCATTTCTTGCAGCTTTTATATGCGTTGGCATCGATTCTTTGGTAATTGGTATGTATTTTGCACCCGAAGTTGTACCCGAAGTTTTCGCAAAATAAAGAGGTTTTCCAGGCCAAAGGACATTAGATTCTCCAGCAACAATTCTATCTACATAAGGTCTTAAATCTTCGTAATCTGTAACTTTTACTTGTTTTTTAAAATCTTGATAAGTATTTATTTTATTAAAATGATGATCTTTACCGAAAGCCGTTTTTTGTCCTTTAGAAATTAAATTTTTAAAAACTTTTTCTTGCGTTTTATACGGGTTTTTTGCCCATTTATACACTTTTTTTGTGGCAATTTTAGCAAACGGAATTGCAAAAAAAGATTTGATGCTCATTATTTAAAATCTATAAAATTTGTTGGATTTACAGAGTAACCTCCACTCCAAAGTTCAAAATGTAAATGTGGTCCTGTTGTTAGCTCTCCTGTAGAACCTACAGTAGCAATTACTTCTCCAGATTTTACAAAATCTCCTTGTTGCTTTAGTAAAGTTCCATTGTGTTTGTAAACAGAAATATATTCTTTGGTGTGTTTTAAAATGATAACATAACCTGTTTCTGTTGTCCAACCAGAAAAAATTACGGTTCCATCTGCAGTAGCTTTTACAGGGGCTCCTTTTTTAGCAACAATATCAACTGCAAAATGTTTAGAGTTTGCATCGAAATTTTGAGAAATTGTTCCGTTTAAAGGAGCAAAGAATACAATTTTTACTTTATTTATGGCGCTGTTATGAAGCGAAAAACGTGTTTGGCTTTCTATTTTTTCTCTAAAAAGAGAATCTTCTTTAGTGGCATTTAATTTGTTTTCATCAATAAAACGTTGTCTTGCTTCTGTTTGAATAGAGTCTATACTTTCTGGAGCAATTTCACCCGTTAAAACAGGTTTTAAAGCTTTGGTATAATTTTCTAAAACAGCTAATTTTATTTTTAGAGAATCTGCTTCGAAAGTTAGTTTTGCTGCTTTTCTTTTTAATGCTGTAGAAGAATAGCCAGGTATGTATTCTTTAATGGGTGTAAATGCAATTAAAACGGTTGTAATGGCAATCAATAAAATAGAGAAAATTCCGCTTAAAACAAACACATTTAATCTAGATAATTTTAATGAAAAACGTTCTTCAAAAGTGTCTTCATTTAAAACAACTAGCCTGTATTTGTCTGTTAGTTTTTGTTTTAATTTACCTTTTTTTTTATCCTTTTTTGCCACAAAGTATTATTTGATGATATAGCAAATATACAACGTTTTTTAAGTGAAATTATTTTTTGTAAAAATTCATTTCATCTATGTATTGCCAAACTTCTTTGGTTAAAAGAGGCTGTACGTTTTTTTTGTTTTTAATTCCGTTTCTAATCATTGTTGATGAAATTTGTACAATTGGTGCATCAACTTTATGAATTTTAGGATGATTTTTAAATTGATGTTCTACAATTCCATCAGCAATTCTTGGATATACATAAATATGATGATGCTCTAAAATGGTTTCATAATTTTTCCATTTATGAAAACTTTTTAGGTTGTCTTCTCCCATAATTAAACAGAATTCTTTATCAGAATACATTTCTGAAATATGTGCTAAAGTATACACAGTATAGTTGGGTTGAGGCAATTTAAACTCAATATCTGAGGGTTTAATTTTAGGGTAATTTTCTGTTGCTTTATAAACCAACTCAAACCGATGATTGTTTTCTAATAAAGATTTTTTCTTTTTAAAAGGATTATGTGGCGTTACAACCATCCAAATTTCATCTAAATTTGAATATTCTACCATATGATTGGCAATAATTAAATGCCCAATATGAATGGGATTGAAAGTGCCAAAATATAAACCTATTTTACTCATAAATTTTTAGTTTGAAGTGTGAAGTGTGAAGATTGAAGTTTGAAGAATGAGTTTAAATCTATTTTCTTCCTAACTTCAGACTTCCTACTTATTTAAAAAATCACTTACTAACTCTTCTGCTTCTTTTAGTGCAACTTCTAAATCGTAATTTTTAATAATTTTATCAAATTGTGGTGCTGTTGCTAATTCTACAGAGGCTTTTGCAATTCGCATATTTATTTTGTCTTCGCTTTCTGTAGAACGCTTTTTTAAACGAATTTTCAACTCATCTACACTTGGTGGTTTTACAAAAACGGCTAAGGTTTCTTTTGGGAATTTCTTTTTAATTCGTAATCCGCCAACAACATCAATATCAAAAATAACGTGTTTTTTTAGTGCCCAAATACGCTCTACTTCGCTTTTTAAAGTTCCGTAAAAATTATCTCTATACACTTCTTCCCACTCTAAAAACTTATCATTTTTAATGTTATTTTTAAAATCTTTTAGAGAGATAAAATAATAATCTTCGCCATCTTTTTCTGTTCCTCTAGGTTCTCTAGAAGTGGCAGAAATAGAAAACTCTAAATTAAATTTTTTTTGTTGTAATAAATGACGAACAATGGTTGTTTTGCCAGAACCAGAAGGTGCTGAAAACACAAATAATTTTCCTTTAAAATCTGACATTTACAATACGTTTAAAATTTGTTCTTTAATTTGTTCTAATTCGTTTTTCATTTGAATTACGGCTTTTTGCATTGGTGCAAAATTAGCTTTAGAGCCAGTTGTATTTATTTCTCTACCCATTTCTTGAATGATAAAACCAAGCTTTTTACCATTAGAATCTGGTGTTGCCAAGGTTTCAAGAAAGTAATCTAAATGATTTGCTAAACGCACTTTTTCTTCATTGATATCTAATTTTTCTAGATAATAAATTAATTCTTGTTCAAAACGGTTTTCATCGGTATCAACTTTTAAATCGTCAATTGCCTTTTTTAAACGCGTTTTTACGTTTTCTATTCTATCTCCATCCAACGCTTTTACTTCTTCTAAATAAGTTTTTATATTGGTAATTCTTTCTTTAAAATCTATTTCTAAAGAAGCCGCTTCATCAACTCTATACTGTACAATTTCTTTGATGGCTTGTTGAATTCCTTTTTCTATTTCTAACCATTCATTTTCATCTAATTCTTCGCGTTCTGTTTTTAATGCATCTGGCATTCTTACTGCCATTTTTAGCAACTCAACATCATCAGAAGAACCTGTTTGAACAACGTTTCTTAATTGTTGCATATATTCTTTTACAACGCCATTATTTACAGTTGTAGAGGTTTCATCCGCAGTCATTTCAACAAAAATCGAAAAATCTACTTTACCACGAACCAAAGCACTTGCCAAATTTTTTCTGACTGATAATTCTTTTTCTTTATAGTAAGAAGGTATTCTAACGTTTAAATCTAGATTTTTACTGTTTAAAGATTTAATTTCTATGGTTACTTTTTTAGTAGGTAGTTGTAATACAGATTTACCATAACCTGTCATAGATTGAATCATAAAATCAATGTTTTAGATGAATGGCAAATATAGTTTTTATTTCATAGAAATTTTTGCTTGTTTGGTAACTAAATACACTCCTAAAAAGATGATGATTGTGGCTAAAATCTTTATTAAATTTAAAGAATCGCTACCTACAATTAAGGCATAAATAGTAGCAATTACAGGTTGTAAATAAATAAAAACGCTTACGGTTGTTGGTTTTAATTTTGTTAAAGCAAATAAATTAAAAAGATAAGTGATGCAGGTTGTAAATATAACAACAAAACCAACTTTGTAATAAATAGTTTCTGGCATTGTTTGCCAATTTATGGCTAAAGCTTCTTGAATGCTAAAAGGAGTGATATATATTAAACCAAAAAGATACAACCATTTTACAAATACTATTGGGTTGTACTTGGTTACTAGGTTTTTAACTAACACTAAATATAAGGCAAATGAAGCTGCATTTATAAAAACTAAAATATTTCCGAAGATTACATCTTCACCATTATTTTGGGTTTTATTACCGTAAACAATTAAAATAATGGCTCCTATTACACCAATTAAAACACCAAGTATTTTTCTGAAAACCAACTTTTCTTTTAGTAGAATGCTAGAAAAAATAAGCACCATTATTGGAGAAATTACTGCAATTACAGATGCATTTATTGGAGTTGTTAAGTTTAACCCTTTAAAAAATGAAAGTAAATTAATACCCACACCAAATAGTGCTGCTAAGGCAATTCTTTTAAAATCTTTTTTGTCAATAGTTTCAGATTGTACAAACAAACCAATAAACCAAAAAACAATGGTAGCCCCAGCAACTCTTAAAAAAATAAAACCAAAAGGCTTTACAAAATTGGGCATTACATCTTTTGCAACAGAATAATTTACACCATAAATAATAGCAACAATTAATAAAGCTATAAGGGCAATAGTTCTTGAATTCATTAATTAAAAAATTAGCGCAAAGTTGAGAATATTTTTTGTTTTAAAGCACAAAAAAAGAGTTTCAAAATATTTTGAAACTCTTTTTACTTTGGTTATCTAACTTTTGGTTAGTCCACTAAAGGTGGTATTCTTAAAACTTGACCAGGATAAATTTTATCTGGATGAGATAACATAGGTTTGTTAGCTTCGAAAATTACAGGATATTTCATTGCATTACCATAATATGTTTTTGCAATTTTACCTAAAGTATCTCCACTTTCTACGGTATGAAATTGTGCCATTGCAGCCTCTTCAATTTCTGCTACTTCTGCAACAGTTAAATTGTCTTCTACAGAAGCAACACCATTTGTGTTACCTACCACTAAAACAACTTTTTCTTTGGTTGCTAGATCTGGAGCCTCACCCCAAAGTTTTACAGCATCATCATCTACTTCTATAGATAAATCTTTAATTTCTAATTCTAATGCAGTAATTGCACCTCTTAATTGATTCGATTTTTCTGCATTTTCTTCTTCTGTTGTTTTTCCGATTCCGAAAACTTTTGCTCCGGCATTTTTAATGAATGAAAAAATTCCCATTTTTTTGATTTTTTTTGTTAATATTTAATTTTTTGTGTGATGCCAATATACAAATTTATATGGATTTTTAATGTGCTCAAAACTTATTATTTTGGTATAGTGTTTGATATTACTTTCCTTTTTAATAAACCTTAAAAAAATTACTTATGAGAACTTTTATTTTTACAATTATGTCTATTTTTATTTTGTCTTTCAACTCTTTTTCGCAAGATAAAAATGTGAGTGTAGAGAAATCTATTTACGGTATTCAGACAGGTATACTTGGAGTTTGGGTGTATAATGAAGCTAAATTAAATGAAGAATTTGTGTTACGAACAGAAGTTGGTTTAGATGCAGGTTATAATTATAGTAGTAATAATACTCCTAAATCTCAATACATTATAGTGCCTTCTTTGTCTTTAGAACCAAGATGGTATTATAATTTTGATAAAAGAGTAAAAAAAGGAAAATCAATAGCAAACAATAGTGCAAATTTTTTAAGTTTAAAAGCGAGATATATTCCTGACTGGTTTGTTATTTCTAATACAAAAAATGCAACTTTTTCAAATGTTTTTACAATGATACCTTCTTGGGGAATTCGTAGAAATTTAGGGCCTAATTTCGATTTTGAATTAAGACTTGGTTACGGTTATGGTTTTGCATCAACCAAAAATACTTCTAGTAATGGTTGGTTAGGAGATTTTTCTGTACGTTTTGGATATAATTTTTAGTACAATTAAAAAGATTTTTTTATTCAGTTTATAGTTAAAACTGCATTTTCTTTTTTGTAAATTTGATTTAATTTTTTTAAAAATGATTATTCATCACCTACAAGAAAAGAACTCGATACTAAATAAGTTTCTCTCTGAAATTAGAGATGTTAAAATTCAAAAAGATTCTCTTAGGTTTCGAAGAAATATTGAAAGAATAGGAGAAGTTTTAGGTTATGAATTAAGTAAAGAACTATCATATTCTAGTGTTTATGTAGAAACTCCTTTAGGAAAAAAGAAAATTCAATTATCTTATAACGATTTGGTTTTGTGCTCAATTTTAAGAGCAGGTTTGCCTTTGCATCAAGGTTTATTAAATTATTTTGATGATGCAGAAAATGCTTTTATTTCTGCGTATCGTCATCACCCAAATAACAATGCAGATTTTGAGATTGTTGTAGAGTATTTTGCGGCACCATCTATAGAAAATAAAACGTTATTATTGGCAGACCCAATGTTGGCTTCTGGGCAATCTTTAGTGGCGGTTTTAGAGGCGATAAAAAAATATGGAACTCCAAAAGAAATTCACATTTTAGCAGTAATTGGTTCTGAAGAAGGGATTGAATTTATGAAAGATAAATTCCCAGAAAACACGCATTTATGGATTGCTGCAATTGACAGTGAATTAAACTCTAAAGGCTATATTGTTCCTGGTTTGGGTGATGCTGGAGATTTGGCTTTTGGGGTTAAATTATAGCCAGAAAAAGGCAAAAACGGTTCCTAATAGTAATAGACTAAATAGAATATCTTTTAGTACTTTTTTTTGAATTACCTCAAAACCATTTGCAATTATTATGGATGCAGGAATGGTTAGAAAAACAATTTCAGAACCCTTTTTATCGGCAATAATTATAGCATAGAAAATGGCAATAATTAAATTTATTATTAAAAGCAACCAACTTTTTTTAAAAGAATTATTTACAGATAAAGCTTTAGGAGATTTTAAAAAAACGGAAATAATACTTAATAAAAGGATCGTTGCAAAAAACCAAATGGTTGCCTCTTCTGCATAAATAAAGAGGTTATTAAATGCATCTAAGAAAAAAAACGGTGCAATATTATCAGCAGAATTATTCCAAATTAAATAAGTAAAATAGATAATTATAGGACTTAAAAACCCAATAAGAGGAGTTAGTAAAGTGTGAAGAGTAATTTTTTGTTGAAGTAAAGTAGAAGCTAAAATCAAAAAATAAAAAAAGATTGAAAAAGGTTCTAAAACACAGAGAACTCCTAACCAAAAACCACTATCAAAAAGTTTCTGAATTACGTTTTTTGGTGATCGTAAACTGTATATTTTTCTTAAAAATAAAAGATGAATAAGTAGTAATATTAATATTTTAAACTCCAATAATTTAGAAAGAAAAAGAATAGAAGTGAGTATAAAAACAAAAAAAGCAAAAGAATGATCAAACGTTAGTTTGTTTTTAGAAACTACAAAGTTGTAAAAGAAAAAAATTGCTAAAAAAAGCGTAAAAAAAGTAATGCTATAAACAACTTTTATCCAAGTAAAATCATCAATAAATAGTGTTGAAATTACTGCAAATAAAAAGAAGCAAAAAAATAGCGCTATATAAACTAAAAAATTGATGGGCTTAGATTTCTCTAAAAAATTGGTTAACATTGTTTCTTTTGTTATTTTTGCACTGTAAAGATAATTAAGTTATGATAGCAAGCAATATTTTTAGATGGATTGGTAGTTTATTTACAGATTTACTTTTTCTACCTTTTGAGTGGTTAAGATTAGATTTGGCATTATCGGACTTAGGATGGTGGATTTCTAATGGGGTTAACTGGCTTTTTTTGGTGGTTCTTTTAGTATTATTTGCATATTGGATGAAAGAATCTGCAAAGTTCTTAAGAGAAGGAACAGAAGACAGAGCTTAATTTTACGTCTTGGGAAGTAAAAATAAATTAAAACGTTTCAAAGAAAATGAAACGTTTAAAAATGTCATTCAGCCAACAAGAGAAGAAGTGGTAACTAACTTTTTTTACAAAGGTAAATGGCATTCTTTTTTTGGCAATAACAATCCTATTGTTGTAGAACTAGGCTGTGGTAAAGGAGAATACACAATTGCGCTTGCAAGAAAAAATCCTGATAAAAACTATATTGGCATAGATATTAAAGGCGCTCGTTTTTGGAGAGGCGCAAAAACAGCAATCGAAGAAAACTTAGATAACGTTGCTTTTGTAAGAACGCAAATAGAGTTGGTCGATTTTATTTTTGATAAAAATGAAGTTGATGAAATTTGGATTACATTTCCAGACCCGCAAATAAAATATCAGCGTACAAAACACAGAATGACAAATGCTACTTTCTTAAAAAAATATCATCATATTTTAAAAGAAGATGGTATTATGAATCTAAAAACTGACAGCGAATTTATGCACGGTTACACATTAGGTTTGTTGCATGGAGAAGGTCATAAGGTTTTGAATGCAAATCATAATGTTTATAAAAACCAAGGGTCTCCTAAAGAAGTTACAGAAACGCAAACCTTTTACGAAAATCAATATTTAGAAGCTGGTAAACCCATTACTTATATTCAATTTAAATTGAAGTATTAAAAGTTTCTAGCCACCAATTCACGAATTTATCAAGTTTTAAAAAAGCACAATAGAGATTTATTTTGTGATTTCTATGTGCCTACTATGTGTCCAGTTTTTTAGCAAAATGTATAATTTAAAATTTACTTTTTATTTTTATGAAACTCAATTTTCCTTCCAAAAACTCTGTGTAATAATTCCTATCTTCACTACGTGAAAAAATCTGATAATTTTTTTGAAAAAGTATACAAAGTTGCTCGTTTAATTCCTTACGGAAAAGTTACAAGCTATGGAGCAATTGCAACTTATTTAGGAACAGCAAAATCTGCAAGAATGGTAGGTTGGGCAATGAATAAAGCTCATAATTTAGATGATATTCCTGCGCATAGAGTTGTTAATAGAAAAGGAATTCTAACAGGTAAACATCATTTTAACGGTACTAATTTAATGCAACAATTACTCGAAAACGAAGGAATTGTTGTTGTAGAAAACCAAATACAAGACTTAGATAAAATTTTTTGGAATCCTGTTACTGAATTATAAAGAAATTTTCTAATTTTTTTAAATAAAAAGGGGGTAGGGAAATTTAAAACAGATCTGTTTTACATACAACAGAATAATTTTATGTTTTCTGTTTAGAAATTTTTTAATCAGTAAAAAACAATTTATGAAATCTTTGTCAAAACAATTCTTGTTAGTTGCAATCCTTTTAAATTCAGTAATAATTTTTAGTCAATCAGATTTTTTAGAAAAAAAGAATAATATAGACATTACACTTGGTGGTAATGGGTTAATAGCATCTGTAAATTATAATAGAATACTTACAGTTAAAGAAAATTATTTTATGAATTTGTCTTTAGGAGTTGGTTTTGTAGGTTCAGGATTATCTATACCACATCAATTAACGTTTAACTTTGGAAAAAAATCTAGTTTTTTAGAATTAGGTTTAGGAGGTACATATTGGACAGGAGCTAGCTCTGCAACACCTAAAGTAAAATCTATATCTTCTTATGCTATTTCCCCGATTATAGGTTGGCGTAAATACATAAATAGTAATTTTGTGTTTAGAATTTATGCAAACCCTTTAGTTAAAGTCTCTGGTGAAACCATTTACAAAAACTACAAAACGTTACCTTTTGCAGGAGTAAGTTTAGGATATTCTTTTTAAAAAAAAATATTTTAAAGGAAGTTTTAAAATCAGTGATTTATGAGTTTTGAAAATAAATTTATTTCACTTTTTTAAAGCTTCCATTTCTGGTTTTATCATTTAAGCGAGATGTATAAAAGTATTCATTTCCTTCTATTTTTATAATTTCAGCCGTAAGTTCACTGCCTATTTTTAAAGGAACACCTCTTTTTTCCATATCTACAATAATTAGCTTGTACTTATTCTCAGATTTCCAATCTATTACGGCCTTAATGTATTCTTTTTCAGGATGGTATTCGTAGTAATAACCATTTTTAATCTCTATTAAAATCTCTTTTTCTTTCAACTTATAGGTGTATTTTCCATCTTTTAATACAGGGTTTTCAACAACAACACTTTTAGATAAAGTATACATTTCTGAATACGAGTTTATCATATTCTCGCGAACTCTCTCTTGCGAAAAAGAAGCTTGAAAATTGAAAGAAATTAATAATAGGAATACAACAGACTTAAGGGAGCTAGGGTTTTTCATAAAAAGTTAGGGCTTAAATGATTGTACAAATATAATAAATATTTTTTAAATAACTGATTTTTAATAAATAAGAGTAATTTGTGGGTGGTATTTCTTGCTTTATTTTCTTAAAACTAATTTTACAAGTATCTTTGCAATCTAGAATTAATCCGAATAAATTAAAACCGTAAAATGAGTTTTATAAAACAAGATATATACAAAGCTTTAGAAACAATTACTGCACCTGGTGAAGGAAAAAGCTTAATAGAAAATAACAACATTACAAATGTGGTAACATTTGGAGATGAAGTATTAATAGATGTAACAATAAACAACCCTACTTTACAAGCAAAAAAGAAAATAGAGCAAGAAATTGCAAAAGCTATTCATACAAATGTTAGTGATAAAATTGATGTTAAAATTAAAGTAACTGTTGAAGCTCCTGTAAAAAAAGAAAATCCAAATCAAATTAGAGGAAAAGAAATTCCTAATATTAAAAATATTATTGCCATTGCTTCTGGTAAAGGAGGTGTTGGTAAATCTACTATTACAGCAAATACGGCAATTTCATTAGCTAAAATGGGTTTTAATGTTGGTGTTTTAGATGCAGATGTTTACGGACCATCACAACATATTATGTTCGATGTAGAAAAAGCAAGACCGCTTTCTGTTAAAGTAGATGGTCGTTCTAAAATGGAACCTATAGAAAATTATGGTGTAAAATTATTGTCTTTAGGTTTTTTTACAAACCCAGATCAAGCAGTAATTTGGCGAGGACCAATGGCTTCTAAGGCATTAAATCAATTAATTTTTGATGGAAATTGGGGAGAACTAGATTTCTTATTAATAGATTTACCTCCAGGAACAGGAGATGTGCATTTATCAATAGTACAAGCACTACCAATTAACGGGGCTGTAGTTGTAAGTACACCACAAAATATTGCTTTGGCAGATGCTAAAAAAGGAGTGGCAATGTTTCAACAAGAAAATATTAATGTTCCTGTTTTAGGAATTATCGAAAATATGGCATATTTTACACCAGAAGAATTACCAGATAATAAATATTATATCTTTGGTAAAGATGGAGCAAAAAATTTAGCAGAAGATATTAAAACTAGATTTTTAGGAGAAGTGCCTTTGGTGCAAAGTATTCGTGAAGCGGGTGATGTAGGTCATCCAGTAGCTTTACAAGAAGGTACTGTTTTAGAAAAATCATTTAATAATATTACTAAAGAAATGGTATCAGAATTATTAAAAAGAAATGCAAATTTACCACCCACAGAAGTTGTTAGAATTACAACAATGAGTGGGTGTAGTACAAAATAAATTCAATTTTATGACAGCACAAGAAACTTTAGATAATGTAGAAAAAGCATTAGATGAAATCCGTCCTTTTTTAATAAGTGATGGAGGCAATATTAAACTACTTTCTATTGAAGATACAATTGTAAAAGTACAATTAGAAGGAGCTTGTACAGGTTGTTCTGTAAATCAAATGACTTTAAAAAACGGTGTGGAAGCTACCATTAAAAAGTATGCACCACAAATAGAAGAAGTAATAAATATCACTTAAATTGATATGTGACAAATGTCACATTTATAAGTAATTGATTCACTTATTTTTGCGCAATTCTTATTTTTAAAATTAATGATTACTACAGATATTCTAATTATTGGTGCTGGACCAACAGGCTTATTTACCGTTTTTGAAGCAGGTTTATTAAAGCTGCGTTGTCATTTAATAGATGCATTACCACAAGCAGGCGGACAATGCTCGGAGATTTATCCAAAGAAACCAATTTATGATATTCCTGCATATCCAGAAATTTTAGCGGGCGATTTAACCAATAAATTAATGGAACAAATTAAACAATTTGAACCAGGTTTTACATTAGGAGAACGTGCTGAAACTATTGATAAACAAGAAGATGGAACTTTTATAGTGACTACAAATAAAGGTACAAAACATAAGGCGCCAATTGTTGCAATTGCTGGTGGTTTAGGTAGTTTTGAACCTAGAAAACCTCCAATCCCAAATATTACAGATTTTGAAGATAAAGGTGTAGAATATATGATTCGCGAACCAGAAATGTATCGCAATAAAAATGTAGTCATTGCGGGTGGTGGAGATTCTGCTTTAGATTGGTCTATTTTCTTGACGGATGTTGCTAAATCAGTCACATTAATTCACAGGAGAAACGAATTTAGAGGCGCTTTAGATTCCGTTGATAAGGTACAAGAGCTAAAAGATGCAGGTAAAATTAAATTAATAACTCCTGCAGAAGTAAAAGGAATTGTTGGTGCTGATAAAGTTGAAGGAGTTTCTGTTGTACAAAAAGATAAAGAACCTTTTACAATTGATACAGACCATTTTATTCCGCTTTTTGGATTGTCGCCAAAACTAGGACCCATTGCAAATTGGGGATTAGAAATTGAGAAAAATGCTATTAAAGTTAATAACGCGTTGGATTATCAAACCAATATTCCAGGAATTTACGCAATAGGTGATGTAAACACCTATCCAGGAAAATTAAAACTGATTTTATGTGGTTTTCACGAAGCTACTTTAATGTGCCAAAGTGCCTATAAACGTATTTTTCCTGATAAAAAATATGTAATGAAATACACCACAGTTGGTGGTGTAGATGGTTTTGATGGAACCAGAAAAGAAGCTCCAAAAGCGGTTATTAAAAAGATTGAGTAACCAGTTTGTCATTCCTGCGAAAGCAGGAATCTATACTTTGTAAATTAATTTTCTTATTTTAGATAAACTTTGTAATACCAGAAAAAACTACTTCAACTTGGGTTAGAGTTTTAGTATTTGTATGAATTCTTTTTATAGCTATTACTCCTTTTCAAGAATTATTAGGACTTTAGGTTTTTTTAACCAAAAAGAATCTTCTAACAATCTTTTCCTATATTTGTAGAACAACGAAATCGATTGAGATGTTCTCAGAGTTACTAATACACTTAAAATTCTTAATAAAGCGCAATCCTGAATGAGGATTTAATGTACTAATATTTCAATGTAAAAATGTAGCAATTGAACTCTAATACGAAATTGTTACATTGTTTTATTAACTCATTAATACATTAAAAAATGCCTTTTTATCATAAATTAGGAGAAATTCCACCCAAAAGACACACACAATTTCGTAAAAAAGACGGAAGTCTTTACTACGAGCAATTGTTTGGTACAGTTGGTTTCGACGGAATGTCTACCAACTCATATCACGAACAAAGACCAACACAAGTAAAAGAAATTAGAAAGCAATATTCTGTTGCACCAAAAATTTCAAAAGCAAATAATATACAATCATATAGATTAAAAGGTTTTCAAGTAAAACCTCAAGAAGATTACTTAGAAAGCAGAAAAATTGTTTTAACAAATTCAGATTGTCACATAGCATTAGCTGCACCCAAAAAATCTACCACCGATTATTTTTATAAAAATACCGATTCCGATGAAATGATTTTCATCCATAAAGGAACAGGGAAATTAAGAACCATTTACGGAAATTTAGATTTTAAATACGGAGATTATTTAATTATTCCTCGCGGAATTATTTATAAAATAGATTTCGATACAGAAGATAACAGATTGTTTATTGTAGAATCGCATTCGCCAATTTATACGCCAAAACAATACAGAAATTGGTTTGGGCAATTGTTAGAACACTCGCCATTTTGCGAACGAGATATTCGCAGACCTTATGAATTAGAAACCAATAACGAAAAAGGAGATTTCATTATCAAAGTAAAAAAGAAAGACGAAATTTTTGAAATGGTTTATGCCTCACATCCTTTTGATGTAGTTGGTTACGACGGATTTAATTATCCGTACGCATTATCTATTCACGATTTCGAACCGATTACTGGGCGTATTCATTTACCACCACCAATTCATCAAACATTCGAAACTACCGCGTTTGTAATTTGCAGTTTTGTACCACGTTTGTACGATTATCATCCAGATGCAATTCCTGCGCCATACAACCACAGTAATATAGACGCAGACGAAGTTTTGTATTACGTTGATGGCGATTTTATGAGCAGAAACGATATTGAAGCAGGTCATATTTCTTTGCATCCAGCAGGCATTCCACACGGGCCACACCCAGGAGCCGCAGAAAGAAGTATTGGTAAAAAAGAAACCGAAGAATTAGCGGTTATGGTAGATACTTTTAAACCTTTAGAAGTAACTGAAGAGGCTATGAAAATTGCCGATGACGATTATTATAAATCGTGGCTAGAGTAAGCCCCTAAATCCCCAAAGGGAACTTTTTAAAACGTTCATTAAAATAAAAATAATTAGAAGCTATTTCCTGCTTTCCACTGTATCTTTTTTGAGAAAAATCAAAAAAGGATGCCGTTTCAATCAGGGCTAAACTTGTTTACAAGCCAATAGTTTTAAATAAAGAAATAGCTAATTTATAAACCAAAAAGACCTCACAGGTTTTTAAAACCTGTGAGGTCTCCAAATCATTAAAAGATGGCAAAAGAAATAAAATCAGTAAACTACGGTTTAGAAAAAATATTTGAAGGCGCACAAGATTTCCTTCCGTTATTAGGAACAGATTATGTAGAATTCTATGTTGGAAACGCAAAACAAGCAGCACATTTTTACAAAACCGCATTCGGTTTTCAATCGCACGCATATCGCGGATTAGAAACTGGCGCAAAAGATGCTGTGAGCTATGTATTAACACAAGACAAAATAAAATTGATGCTAACAACTCCGTTAAGCAGCAAATCACCAATTAACAACCATATTGTAAAACACGGCGATGGCGTAAAAATAATTGCACTTTGGGTAGAAGATGCAAGAAAAGCTTACCAAGAAACCACTTCTCGCGGAGCAAAATCTTATATGGAACCAACTGTTGAGAAAGATGAGTTTGGTGAAGTTGTTAGAGCAGGAATTTATACTTATGGAGAAACGGTGCATTTATTTGTAGAACGTAAAAATTACAAAGGCGCATTTTTACCAGGTTTTCAAAAATGGGAATCCGATTATAATCCACCAACAGCAGGTTTAAAATTTATAGATCATATGGTGGGTAATGTGGGTTGGAATCAAATGGATGTTTGGGTAAAATGGTACGAAGATGTAATGGGTTTTGAAAACTTTTTATCGTTTGATGACAAGCAAATTCACACTGAATATTCGGCATTAATGAGTAAGGTAATGTCTAACGGAAATGGAAGAATCAAATTCCCAATAAATGAACCCGCAAAAGGTAAAAAGCGTTCTCAAATAGAAGAATATTTAGATTTTTACGAAGGCGCAGGTGTACAACATATTGCAGTTGCAACAGATGATATTATTAAAACAGTAACTCAGTTAAGAGCAAATGGCGTAGAGTTTTTATCAACTCCACCAAATGAATATTATAAATCAGTTCCTGGTAGGTTAGAGGAATTTGATCACGAATTAAGAGAAGATATCGAAAAATTAAAATCTCTCGGAATTATGATTGACGCAGACGAAGAAGGCTACTTATTACAAATATTTACCAAACCCGTAGAAGACAGACCTACCTTGTTTTTTGAAATCATCCAAAGAATGGGAGCTCGTGGTTTTGGAGCAGGTAATTTTAAAGCTTTGTTTGAATCTATAGAAAGAGAACAAGCATTAAGAGGAACTTTATAAAATAAGAAACTAGAAAATAATTAATTTTTCAATTGCAGCACTTATAATTACAGACCTCACAGGTTTCTAAAACCTGTGAGGTCTTATTTAAAAGTATTTATATTTGTTATTAAATATCAAAAAAAAATGGAAAGAGACGAAATCTTAAAAGCAATAGAAGAAAAGTATGAGAAACTTAACGTTCCTTTAAACTCAATGTTAGAAGGTTTGCTTTGGAGTACCCCAATAACCTATTGGGATTACATTCAAACAGACGCGCTGTTAGGCTTGCAAACGCCAAGAACAACACAACCAGACGAAATGGTATTTATTATGTATCATCAAGTAAACGAGTTGTTATTTAAAATGATTTTGTGGGAAATAGATCAAGTTGCAAAACCTGTAGAAATTACCGCAGAAAAGTTCTCTATGCATTTAATGCGTATCAGTAGATATTTTGATATGTTGTGTAGTTCTTTTACAGTTATGGGCGATGGAATGGAGAAAGAACAATATTTAAAATTCAGAAATACTTTAACGCCCGCAAGTGGATTTCAATCTGCACAATATCGTAAAATAGAGTTTGCATCAACAGAACTCATTAATTTAATTGATGTACGTTATAGAGATACCATTGATAGAAATTCATCTTTTAAAAATGCTTACGATCATTTGTATTGGCAAGCTGCTGGTGTAAATCATAAAACAGGAAAAAAATCAACCTTAATAAAATTGTTCGATAAAAAGTATATGGGAGATTTTATCGATTTTATGGAAGATTATAATGATTGTAACTTATCAAAAAAATTTAAACAGTTGCCAAAAGAGGTGCAAGAAAATGAAGAATTAATAAAAGCAATGCGTCATTACGATTATACTGTAAACGTAAAATGGACCCTAGCACATTATAATGCTGCAGGCAAATATTTAGGAGGTGATGACAAAGAATTAGAAGCTACTGGCGGAAGCAGTTGGCGAAAATATTTACATCCAAAATATCAAAGAAGAATATTTTATCCTTATTTATGGAGCGAAGAAGAACTCAAAAATTGGGGAACTTTTTAAGTTTATAAAAGTTAAAAAAAGGCATTTTCAATATCTTGTAAGTGACTTTTTTTATTTTGGAACGGTAATTGTCAATACTTTTTTATAAGTTTGATTTTTTATGAAAAAGTATATCCTATTTTTAGTTACCCTATTTTTTTTGACAACTACTTTTAGTCAAGAAAAAAAACAAGCATTTAAAAGCGGAGAGTGGCTACGTTATAAAATGAGTTATAGTGGTTTTTTACGTGCTGGTTCTGCAATTTTAGAAGTTAAAGAAATAGATTATAATGGTAAAAAAGTTTTTCATACAAAAGGAACTGGTTGGACATCTGGTATGATAAAATGGTTTTTTAAAGTGGATGATAAATACGAAAGTTATTTTGACAAAGACACTATAAAACCTTATGTTTTTAAAAGAAAAATTGATGAAGGAGGGTATAAAAAACACAGAATTACTTCGTTCAACTATAAATACAAAAAAGCTTACGTTCAAGATTTTACAAAACAAACTGACACTTCTGTAGCATTTTCTAATGTGCAAGATATGCTATCTTCTTTTTATCATTTAAGAAATCAAAATGTTGCCAATATGAAAAAAGGTGAAGAGATTGCAATAGATATGTTTATGGATTCTCAAGTGTATCCTTTTAAACTTCGTTTTTTAGGGAGAGAAACTATAAAAACAAAATTTGGAAAATTAAAAACAATGATTTTTAGGCCTTTAGTTCAGTCAGGTAGAGTTTTTAAAGCCCAAGAAAGTGTTACACTTTGGATTACTGATGATGCCAATAAAATTCCTGTAAAATTAAAAGCAGATTTATCTGTGGGCTCTCTTAGAGCAGAGTTAGAAGCTTACAGAGGGTTGGCAAATCCTTTTCTTAAGAATTAATAAAATTTTAACGAAACCGTTATCGAAACTTCATCAATATTCTTAGATGAAGAATCATAATTATTTGTATTTTTGGGGATTAAATTTTGTATAATCTTCTTGAAAAAAATAGTTTTCCTTTTAATCTTTATAGTTGCGTTTTCATCTTGTAAAAAAGAGAAAACAAAACAACCAATTCCTCTAAAAATAGAGAAGCCAAAGCCTGTATATAAATTTGGATATAATTTAGATAAATTTAAAGTAATACAAGATACTATTAAAAACGGAGAAAGTTTCGGAATTATTTTAGACAGGCATCACGTTTTTTATCCAAAGATTAATAAAATTGCTAGTTCTATAAAAGAAACTTTTGATGTTAGAAGAGTTAGAGCAGGGAAACCTTACACAATACTTGCCAGTAAAGATTCTACAGAAAAAGCACAAGTTTTTATTTATAAACACGATAAAATTAATGCCACAATTGTAGATTTTAAAGATTCTTTAATTACTGCTAAACGTCATAAAAATCCCATAAAAACAGTAATAAAAACAGCAAAAGGAGTTATCAATTCAAGTTTATCTGTTGCTATGGATAGCTTGCATTTATCACCTAGTTTAACATGGACAATTGCAGATATTTATGCTTGGACACTAGATTTTTACAAACTTCAAAAAGGAGATTCTTTTAAGTTTATCTATGAAGAAAAGTTTATAAACGATTCTATTTTTGCTGGTTATGGTGAGGTAAAATCGGCGGTTTTTAAACACAAAGGAAAAAATTTATTCGCATTTCGTTTTATTGCAGATTCTATAAAAGGAATTCCAGAATATTATGATGAAGAAGGAAATATGTTGCGTAGTCAATTTTTAAAATCGCCTATAAAATTTAGATATAGAATATCATCAAGGTATAATTTAAGAAGAAGAATTGCTTATTATGGTAATAGAGTTAGACCACACAGAGGTACAGATTTTGCTGCCAATATAGGCACACCTATTTTAGCAACCGCAAGCGGAACAGTTGTAGAGTCTACAAGGAGAGGTGGTAATGGTAAGTTTGTAAAAATTAAACATAACGCAACTTATTCTACACAATATTTGCATATGAAAAAACGAAATGTTAAAAAAGGTCAATATGTAAAACAAGGAGATGTAATTGGTTGGGTAGGAATGACAGGTAATACAGGTGGTCCTCATGTTTGTTATCGTTTTTGGAAAAATGGACGAGAAGTAGATCCATTTAAACAAAAATTGCCAGCGGCAGAACCTTTAAAGAAAAGTATAAAACCAAAATATTTAGAGTTTATAAAACCTCAAAAATATCAATTAGAAAATAAAATACTTCCGGTAAAAGAACCAGAAACAGTAGAAATTTTAGAAAAAACTTAAAAAATGGCTTTAAAAAATATCAACCCTACAAATACAAAAGCTTGGTCAGCATTAGCAAATCATTTTAAAGATATTCAGAATATCAACATTAAAGATTTAGAGAAAGATACTCATAGGAAAGATGATTTTTCTATTCAATTTAATGATTTATTAGTTGATTTTTCTAAAAATAGAATTACCCAAGAAACCATTAATTTATTAGTTGATTTAGCAAAAGAAGTTGATTTAAAAGACGCTATTGAAAAACAATTTTCAGGTGAAATTATCAATGCTACAGAAGGTAGAGCCGTTTTACACACAGCGTTAAGAAGTACTTCTGATGAACCTGTTTTGGTTGATGGAAAAGATATAAAACCAAAGATTCAGTCTGCTTTAAGAAAAATGAAAAGTTTTTCTAACAAAGTAATCTCTGGTAAATGGAAAGGTTACACAGGAAAATCTATTACTGATGTTGTAAATATTGGTATTGGAGGTTCAGACTTAGGACCAGATATGGTTGTAGAATCTTTAAAATATTACAAAAACCAGTTAACCACACATTTTGTTTCTAATGTTGATGGAGACCACGTTTCTGAAGTAATCAAAAACTTAAATCCAGAAACTACTTTGTTTGTAATTGTTTCTAAAACATTTACAACCCAAGAAACCATTTCGAATGCAGAGACTATTAAAAATTGGTTTTTAAAATCGGCTACAATTTTTGATATCCCAAAACATTTTGTGGCAGTATCAACAAATTTAGAAGCTGTAGATAATTTTGGAATCGATAAAAACAATGTTTTCCCAATGTGGAACTGGGTTGGTGGTCGTTTTTCACTTTGGTCTGCAGTAGGTTTGTCTATCAGTTTATCTGTTGGTTTTGAAAACTACAAAGCACTTTTAGAAGGAGCAGAAGAAATGGATTTGCATTTTAAAAACGAAGATTTTGAGAATAATATTCCTGTAATTCTAGCTTTAATTAGTGTTTGGTATAATAATTTTTACAATGCAGAAACAGAAGCTGTGTTGCCATATTCTCAATACTTAGCAAAATTGCCAGCGTATTTACAACAAGCCATTATGGAAAGTAATGGAAAAGGTGTAGATAGAAATGGTAATAAAATTGAGTACCAAACAGGAACCATAGTTTGGGGAAGCACAGGTACCAATATGCAACACGCATTTATGCAGTTAGTACACCAAGGTACAAAGTTAATTCCTGCAGATTTTATCGGGTATAAAGAATCTTTATACGGCCTAACAAGTCATCACAAAAAATTAATGGCAAATTATTACGGACAAATGGATGCCTTGGCTTATGGTAAAACAAAAGAAGAAGTTCATTTAGAGTTAAAGTTTTCTGGTGATGAAGATAAAATCGCAACCCTATTACCATTTAAAGTTTTTGAAGGAAACAGACCAAGTAATGCCATTCTTTTTGATAAACTAACGCCACATTCTTTAGGAAAGTTAATTGCACTTTATGAGCATAAAATTTTTACTCAAGGAATTTTATGGAATATTTATAGTTATGACCAATTTGGTGTAGAATTAGGAAAGGAATTAGCAAAGAAATTATTGAATAATCAATAGTATCAAATAACTTCAAAAAATACATATTTTTTTAACTTTTAGCATTCTTTTTGTTAATAACTCTGTTGATATGTAATTGTTCCATTTTCAGCTTCAAAACTATATTTTAACTACTTTCCGTTGTCTTAATTTTTTGTTAAAACTTAACATTAAATTAACATTATAACCCTGTAAAAAAGAGAATTTTGCAGAACATTTAATAACATAAAATTAAACAATGAGAAATTTTAAAAACTTATTATTTGTGGCTTTGTTTTTTGTAACAGCTGCAGTTTTAGGACAAACAAAAATTACTGGTAAAGTAGTTGATGAAACTAATCAACCCTTACCTGGAGCTAGTGTTGTTGTAAAAGGAACAACAAATGGAACATCAACAGATTTTGATGGAAAATTTACGCTAAAAGCAAAATCTAATTCAGGTGTTTTGGTAGTTTCTTTTATTGGATATAAAAGTACTGAGGTTTCTTTTTCTTCTTCAAAAAGGAATTTAGGGACTATCAAATTGGTAGAAGATTTTGGTTCTTTAGAGGAAATTGTAATTTTAGCTTCAGTTGCTATTGGTAGAAAAACACCGGTTGCAGTATCTACTATTAAAGCTGCAGATATAGAAGCTAAGCTAGGCACACAAGAGTTTCCAGAGATTTTAAAATCTACTCCAGGAGTATATGCAACAAAAACTGGTGGTGGATATGGAGATTCTAGAATTAATCTACGTGGATTCAGTTCTGAGAATATTGGAGTTTTAATTAACGGAGTTCCTGTTAATGATATGGAAAACGGAAGAGTTTATTGGTCTAATTGGGCAGGTTTGTCTGATGTAACTAGCTCTATGCAAGTTCAAAGAGGTTTAGGAGCTTCTAAAGTTGCAGTTCCTTCTATTGGAGGTACTATCAATATTATATCTAAATCTACTGATGCTGAAAAAGGAGGAAATTTTAAAACTTCAATTGGAAATGATGGTTATTTAAAATATGGTATGACTTTATCTACTGGGTTAATGGATAATGGTTTAGCAGTTACTGTTTCTGGAGCTAAAATTTCAGGAGATGGATATGTTGATGGAACTCAATTTGATGGGTTTAATTACTTCATAAATGTTGCAAAAGAGTTTAATGATAATCATAAATTATCTTTTACTGCATTTGGAGCTAAGCAAACTCACGGTCAAAGATATAATAGAAGAACAATTGCTGAAAATAGAGCGACAGAACAAGGAGGAAAAAGATTTAACCCAGATTGGGGATATAGAAATGGTCAAGTAGAGCACACTTCTTACAATTTCTACCATAAACCACAAATGTCTTTAAACCATTATTGGAATATCTCAGATAACACTTCTTTATCTACAGCAGTATACGCTTCTTTTGGCTCAGGAGGAGGAAGAAGACCTCAAGGAACAAAGTTAACAGATATTATTACAACTAATAAATATAGGTTAGGAGGTGCTGATCAACCAATTGATTTTGATTTAATAGCAAGAGAAAATACAGTAAATGGTGCTGGAGGTTCAACAAACTTTTTTGCAGCCTCAAGAAATGCACATAAATGGTATGGAGTGTTATCTAATTTAAATACTAATTTGTCAGACAACTTAGTATTATCTGCAGGTATTGACGCAAGATATTATGTAGGTTCTCACTGGTATGAAGTTTCAGATTTATTGGGTGGTTTGCACTATATCAATACTAACAGTCGTGATAATACAAATGGGCAAGCTTTAAAAGTTGGAGATCGTTTTAATAAAGATTATGATGCTACAGTTAAAAGGTATGGAACTTTTGCTCAATTAGAGTTTTCTCCAAATGAAGATCTAACAATGTTTTTATCTTCAGCTATATCTAATACATCTTATAGTAAATTAGATGTTATGAGGTATAAAGCTAATGACCCTAAAAGACAATCGCCAACTGCATCTTTTATAGGTTTTAGCACAAAAGGTGGTGCAAATTATAATTTAGATGAAACAAATAATGTGTTTGCAAATATTGGTTATTTTTCAAAAGCACCTTTTTTAACAGGTAATGTGTTTTTAAGTACTAGTTCTACTGACTTAAATAAAGAAGCATTAAACGAAAAAGTTTTTAGTGCAGAACTTGGTTATGGATATAAAAGTGAAAATTTAACAGCAAATATAAATGTTTATAGAACTTCTTGGATAGATAAATCATTAACTGGTACAGAACCAACAAAAATAGGTAGAGTTACTTATAATATACCTGGTTTAGATGCTTTACACCAAGGTGTTGAGTTAGATTTTGTATATAGAGCTACAGAGAAATTGAGAGTTAATGGTATGGCTTCTTTAGGTAATTGGAAATGGAAGAATGATGCAAGCGGTAAATTATTCGATGAATCTGGAGACCCAATTATAGATCCTAAAACTGGTAAAGATCAAGTTTTAGAAGTATTTGCAAAAGACTTAAAAGTTTCAGATGCAGCTCAAACAACTTTTGCTTTGGGTGCTACTTATCAAGTACTTGAAAAAACTTCATTATCTTTAGATTATAATTATGCAGGTGATATTTATGCTAGATATAATATTACTAATAGAAGAACTGCTGCAAATAGAAATAATTCGTGGGAAATGCCAGCATATCATTTATTTGATTTAGGTCTTAGACATGGTTTTGAAATAGGAGGTTTAAATGCTACTTTAACAGGTAAAATGAATAATATTTTTGATGTTGAATATATTTCTGATGCATTTGATGGTCAAAATTCTGATTATAATACAGCAACAGTTTATTATGGAGCTGGTAGAACATTTAGTTTAGGTTTAAAAGTTAAATTTTAAAAAATAATAAAATGAAAAAAATATTTTTATTTTTCGCAATATTTTCAATGGTGTTTACAGCTTGTACACCATTAGAAGACATCAATAGTGAAATTGATGCAAAACAAAACAAGAATAGTGTTGTTTCTGATGTAGCATATACTCTTTCAGATGATGACTACACTAAGAAAAAAGATGATGGAGGTTTTTTTGAATTTAAATTTCCAAATTTTGGTTCAGTAACCGAAGCTAAAGAAAAATTACCAGCATTTATAGCAAAAAAATACCCTGTTTTAGGGGTAAAGTTTAATGATGAAGGTAAAGTTGAACTTGCATCTTCTGCTAATATTACTTTTAAATATTATAATAAAGTTAATACTTATAGCAAAAATGTTGAGAAGGTGTCTGCTGCTGATTATGAGTCTATTGAAGGTGCTGGAGCAACAAGTTTTAACAGTTCTGGGGATATTTATAAATATCTAGATTCAAAATACCCAACTCCTAAAGTTGGAGATTTTTATTCAGTTTCTCACAAATTAACTAGATCTGGAGTTACCAATACAATTGTTGATGGTTTTGTTCGTAAATCTAGTTCTTGGAGTAGAATAAAAGGCTTTACTAAAGAAGAGTACAATACAATGGGAGAAAGCTATCCAAACTTTTCAAATCATGATGAAGCAGCGGAAAAAATACCAGTTTTCTTACTTGATAAATTTAAATTTGATGGGAAAAAAGTAGGAGATATTGAACCTATTATGTATGAATTATACAAAGGTAAAGGTGTAACAAAAAGTTATGTAAATAATTATATTTTTAATGGTTCTGTTTGGACTAAATATAATAATGTTTTAGAAGAAACTGTTAAGTTTGGTCATGATGGTACTGTTTGGGTGCCAGATAATACAATAAAATATACATTAACAGCTGCAGATTATGCATTAGTTGGTAATGGTAAATATAATAATTTTGATGTTAGAACTGGTAAAGATGAAGAAAAGGAAGAAGCTAGATTAGCTAAAATTAATACTATTTTATTAAACAATTTCCCTTCAGATGCTGAAGGGCAAAAATATGTTGTTTCTTATGCTATTTATAATGGATCTGCTGGTGTTTGGACTTTAGCAGTTATTAAAAAAGGATCTAAATATATAAAACAGTAGATTTCTCAATAAAATTTAATTTTTTCCAAAAACCACCTCAACAGAGGTGGTTTTTTTATTTATAAAATCATTAACTTTACAGCCATAAACTAACTATTATTATGAAAGAAATACATTCTTATTGGGCATACATAGTCTTGGTAATTTTAATTTTTACAGTTGTAAATGCAATTATTGGGTTCACCCAAAAAAAGAAATTTACAAACAAAGACTTACGAATTGGCTTATTCACTTTAATTGTTTCACATATTCAACTTTTAATTGGTTTGGGTTGGTATTTTATGTCTCCTTGGTATAAAACTTTAAAAGCCAACGCAGGCGAAGTTATGGGAGATAAAGCTGTAAGATTATTAGCGGTAGAACATCCAATTATTATGATTTTAGCCATTGTATTAATTACCATAGGTTGGTCTAAACATAAAAAGAAAACAGAAGATGCAGCAAAATTTAAAACTTTTGTAATATTCTACGGAATAGCACTTTTATTAATTCTTTCAAGAATACCTTGGAGTAGCTGGTTTTAAAAATGAAAATTCTAAGCTACATACTATCACCAATCTTTGCATTGGTGTTTTTTTTACTTTTAGTAATTTTTCATCCATTACAATGGTTGAGTTTAAATTTATTGGGGCATAAAGCACACGCAAAAGTAATAGATGCACTAAACTTTTTTTTAGTAAAATCGATGTTAATAATTGGAGTACCAATTCGTTTAATCAATAAACATAAAATACCAGAAAATACATCAATTATTTTTGTATCTAATCACCAATCTACTTTCGATATTCCGCCCATAGGATGGTTTTTTAGAAAACACAGTCCAAAATTTGTTGCAAAAATTGAGCTAGGAAAAGGCATTCCTAGTGTTTCTTTTAATTTAAGATATGGAGGAGCTGCTCTTATCAATAGAAAAGACCCAAAACAAGCCATAAGCGCATTAGTAGATTTTTCTAAACGGATAAAAAAGAATAAATGGGGAGCCATAATTTTTCCTGAAGGAACCAGAAGTAGAAACGGAGAACCCAAAAGGTTTTCTTCAAACGGATTAAAAGTCATCACTAAATACAATAAAGACGGTTATATTGTTCCGTTAACGATTAACAATTCTTGGAAAGTTTTTAAATACGGAAAATTTCCTTTAGGCATTGGAAATCCAATAACAATTACTGCTCATAAACCCATAAAAATAAATTCATTACCTTTTGATGAATTGTTAGAGCAAACAGAAAAAGTGATTAAAGAACATATAAAATAACCAAAATGTCTATAAAAAATATAAGAATAGAAGTTATGCAAACTTTAGAAAAAAGTATGCAAAGCTTTGTAGATAAATATTTAATTCCTGCCGATAAAGTTTGGCAACCCACAGATTTTTTACCAAACTCTCAAAAAGATTCTTTTATTTCTGAAGTAGAAGAAATTAGAGAATTATCTAAAGAATTACATAACGATTTTTGGGTAGTTTTAGTGGGAGATACCATTACAGAAGAAGCCTTACCAACTTACGAATCTTGGTTATTAGATTTAGACGGAGTTTCTCAAGACCCAGATAATAGTTGGGCAAAATGGGTAAGAACATGGACCGCAGAAGAAAACAGACATGGAGATGTTTTAAACAAATATCTCTATTTATCTGGTAGAGTAAATATGCGCGAAGTAGAAATATCTACACAACATTTAATTGCAGATGGCTTTGATATTGGCACCTCAACAGACCCATATAAAAACTTTGTATATACAAGTTTTCAAGAATTAGCAACCTATGTTTCTCATAATAATGTAGCAAAAATTGCGCGTAAAAAAGGACATAAAGCATTGGCAAAAATGTCTAAAATTATTGCTGGAGACGAAATGCGTCATCATAAAGCCTATACAGATTTTGTAAGCGAAATCTTTAAAATAGACCCAAGTGAAATGATGTTGGCTTTTCAACATATGATGAAACACAAAATTGTAATGCCAGCAATGCATCTAAGAGAATCTTTTAACCAAAAAGGAAGTTTGTTCGACGATTTTTCTGTAGTTGCTCAAAGACTAGGCGTTTACACAGGTTTCGATTATGTAAATATCCTTAAAAAACTAAATACAGCTTGGCAAATAGATAAGATAACCGATTTAACTCCAGAAGCAGAAAAAGCAAGAGATTATTTAATGAAATTGCCAGAAAGAATGTATAGAATTACAGAAAGAATTGTGGTGCCACAAACAGATTTTAAATTCAAATGGATGTTACAGCCATAGAATTATAAGAAGTTAACTGTCTGCCGCAGGCAAGCTTTCCTGCTTGGAATTTATCTTGATCGAAGTCGAAAGGCTATATCTTTTTATGAGTGTCATTGCGAAGTTTACTTTTTTGTAAACTGTGGCAATCTCCTTGTAAAAAAAGAGATTACTTCGTTCCTCGTAATGACGCTTGTTTAAAAGCTATACCGTTTCAATCCTTGTTTGTCAACTTTTAAACAAACTAAAAAGATAATAAAAACACAAAGTCATTACAGTATTTGTAATGACTTTTTTTTATTAACTGATTATTGTCACAATTTAAAAAAAAATAAGATTTTATTTTTGGAACTTAATTCATAAAAATTTAAAATGAAATTCAAAAAAATTGGTTTTTTACTATTTGTAGTAGTACTTTCAAGTTGCGCTTCTGGTTACAGAAACATTAATCCAAACACATTAAGTTATAGGTCTAAATCTTTAGATAAAGATGTTCTTTTAGAATATAAATACGAATTATTATCAAAAAAGTATAAGAAAAAAGAACTTGCAAAAGGAGTTAGGTTAGTTGCAATAAAAATTACCAATAACTCTAAAAAAGATTTAATTTTTGGTAAAAATATTAAATTAGTTTACGATGATGGAACTGCACCATATATTATGGAAAATGAAAAAGTCTTTTCAACTTTAAAACAAAGTCCAACGTCATATCTATGGTACTTATTGTTAACACCCTTAAATTTATATACAACAAAATCTCAAAACGGATATACTCAACAAACAAGTTCTACTCCTATTGGTCTTGTAATTGGTCCTGGATTGGCTGGAGGTAATATGATTGCAGCAAGTTCTGCAAACAAAAAGTTTGAAGAAGATTTATTAGATTATAATATTAATGGAGTTACAATAAAAAAAGGTAAAAGTTTTTCTGGCTTGATTGGTATAAGGTCAGATGATTATAATTCTATAAAAGTGAAGGTAGAATAAAACTATTATATTTTTAAAAAACAAAGTCATTACAGTATTTGTAATGACTTTTTTATTTAAGTATCTTGTGGTTCTTTAAATAAAACAAAATGAAAATTAAAACTTTTTTCCTTTTTATCATTTTCGGAATGTTTTTTGTTAGTTGTAAACAAGAAAAATTGTTAAAAGATTATATGACAGATTCCTGGCAAACCACCTATTTAAAAATAGAAATGCCAACCGTAAATAAAACGGATTCTTTAGAAGTTTATGAAGATAAATTTGAAAACAATCCAGAATTAATTGCCCAATCTAAATACAATAAAGACGGCACCTTTTCTGCTTGGTTTATCAACAAAAAAGGAGAGAAAATTTCACCATCAGATGGAAAATGGACTGTTTTAGGAGACTCTTTATTTGTAGCATTTTTTTATAACGGAAAAGATGTTAAAGCAAGTTATCACATCACAAAAACAGAAAAAGGTTTTATAGGAGTTAGCAAATACGATTGGGATGAAGATGGTGAATTTGATGACCTTTTAACAATGAAAACAAAAAGAATAAAACAATAGAATTTGTTTCGATTTAAAAATATATCTTTAAAAATACGCATCTTTTTATCAATGATTTTCTTGGTGTTGTTAGCATCAATTTTAATCTTGGTGGTTACCGTTTATCAATATGATGAGCAAACTAAAGATTACAACATCCAGCGTTTTGAACGAAAAGAAGCAATTGCCAAAGAAACCATAGAACTCGAATTAAAAAACAAAACCTCTTATCCTATAAATACTAAAAATTTACCCAAGATTTTTCAAGAACGTATTTATGAAATTTCATCTATCAATAAAATTAACATCACCCTTTTCGATTTGCACGGAAACCTACTAATTTCCTCTAAAACAAATGCTTTCGAAAACAATAGTATTCAACCTTTAGCTTATAATACTTTAAATGATTTAGCACAAAATTCTAACCATAAAATTCTAAAAACAAGAGAAGAAAAAAAAGTAAGTTATCAATCTTCTTATGCATACATTAACGACCCTAAATTTAAAAGAATAGGAATTTTAGAATTACAATTTACCCAAGACAATACAGAAATAGAAAGCGAGTTAAAAGAGTTTATTTCAAGGTTAGGTTTGGTGTATATATTAATGTTTTTAATTGCAATTGCGTTTGCCTATTTTTTATCAAGTTATATAACACGTTCTATAAAAACCATTTCAGAAAAAATGCAACAAACGCGTTTAAATGAACGCAATGAAAAAATTATTTTAGAGCAAGCAAGTTCAGAAATTGGCGTTTTAGTAGAAGCTTATAATAATATGATTGATCAACTAGAAGAAAGTGCAGTAAAACTAGCAAAAAGCGAGCGTGAACAAGCTTGGAGAGAAATGGCAAAACAGGTAGCGCATGAAATAAAAAATCCGTTAACTCCAATGCGATTAACGGTACAAAGTTTTGAGCGCAAGTTTAATCCTGATGATGAAAATGCAAAAGAAAAATTAACAGAATACAGTCAAACTTTAATTCAGCAAATAGATGTTATGAGTTCTATTGCATCAGCATTTTCAGATTTTGCAAAAATGCCAACTCAAAAAAGAGAAAAAGTAGATGTAATAAGTGTTGTAAAATTAGCCTTAGATATTTTTAATAAAAAGTACATAAAATATGTACCACAAAAAAAAGAATTGTTTGCCAATTTAGATAAAACACAACTGATAAGAATTGTAACAAACTTGGTTAAAAACGCATCTCAGGCAATAGATAAACAAGAAAACCCATTAATAGAAGTAAAAGTTTCATCAGAAAAAAACAACATAAAAATTTTAGTTTCTGATAACGGAAAAGGAATACCAGAAAAGGTAAAAGATTTAATTTTTGAACCTAAATTTACAACCAAAACAAGCGGAATGGGATTAGGTTTAGCAATGATCAAAAACATTATAGAAGCTTATGAAGGTACAATTTCTTTTACTTCTAAAGAAGGTGTAGGTACAGTTTTTACTGTAATTTTACCAATAACATAAAATTAATTGTCATTATTGAGTAAGCAGGAATCTAAAAGTCAATAAAAAAAATAAAAAAATGAACCTCAAAAATATTTTAATCCAAAAAAAACAAAATTTAGCACAAGTTACTATTCACAGACCAAAGAAATTAAACGCTTTAAATAAAGCTACCATAGAAGAATTAAATGTTGCTTTTAAGGCATTAGAAGCTGATGAAAACATTAAAGTTATTATTTTAACAGGTAGTGGAGAAAAAGCATTTGTGGCTGGTGCAGATATATCAGAATTTGCACATTTTTCTGTTGAAGAAGGAGGTGGTTTAGCAAGAGAAGGTCAAGAAAAGTTATTTAATTATGTAGAAAATTTATCAACGCCAGTAATTGCGGCAGTTAATGGTTTTGCTTTAGGAGGTGGTTTAGAACTGGCAATGTCGTGTCATTTTAGAATTGCTTCAGACAATGCAAAAATGGGCTTGCCAGAAGTATCTTTAGGTGTAATTCCAGGTTATGGTGGCACACAGCGTTTACCACAATTAGTGGGTAAAGGTAAAGCAATGGAAATGATAATGACAGCAGGTATGATTTCTGCAGAAGAAGCTAAAACTTGTGGCTTAGTAAATCATACAACTACGCAAGAAGAGTTATTACCTTTAGCAGAAAAAATTGCAAGTAAAATTGTTAGAAATTCCTCTGTTGCCATAAGTGCTGCCATAAGAGCAGTTAATGCAAATTTTACTGACGGAGTTAATGGTTTTAATGTAGAAATTGATGAATTTGGAGAGTGTTTTGGTACCCAAGATTTTAAAGAAGGAACCACCGCATTTTTAGAAAAACGAAAAGCAGATTTTCCGGGAAAATAAAAATAGAGCTAAAGTATGTCATTCCTGCGAAAGCAGGAATGACAAATCATCTTTTCTTGTTACTTTACACCATTCCATTCATCATAAAATTGTTGCAGAAAGCTTTCCATATAAGTATGTCTTTCTTGCGCAATTTTTTTTCCAGATGCAGTATTCATTTTATCTTTCAATAACAATAATTTTTCATAAAAATGATTAATAGTTGGTGTAGTAGAATTCTTATATTCTTCTTTACTCATCTGTAAGTTTGGTAAAATATCAGGATTGTATAAAACGCTGTTTTTAAAGCCACCATAATTAAAACAACGAGCAATGCCAATAGCACCAATAGCATCTAACCTGTCTGCATCTTGTATCACTTCTAATTCTTTAGAAGTAAACTTTACGCCATCCGTTTCTAAAGAGTTTTTAAAAGAAATATGTTTAATAATATGAATAATATGATTGATACTCTCGGTATCAACTTTTTGTTTCTCTAAAAAACCTTTTGCTATTTTGGGACCAACAGTTTCATCACCATTATAAAATTTTGGATCTGCAATATCGTGCAGCAAAGCACCTAAAGAAACCACAAAAGCATCTACATCTTCATTCTTAGCAATTAGTTTTACATTGTTTAAAACTCTCTGTATATGAAACCAATCATGACCTCCTTCAGCATTTTTAAGTTCTTTTTTTACAAACAAAATTGTATTTTCGATTACTTTTTCTTTATTCATTTTTATCTTCTTAAGAGCGTTCTATTTTGTTTTTATAAAAATAAAAAATCCACGTTTATTAACGTGGATTTTTGTCTAGATTCTTTGTTCTAAAATCTCTTTTCTTTAAGATTAACAATACTCATCATAAGCTTGTGCTAAATTTTGTGCAATCATTTGGGCAGATCTTCCTTCAATATGATGACGCTCTAACATATGCACCAAATTACCATCTTTAAATAAGGCAATTGCTGGCGATGATGGAGGAAAAGGAATCATAAATTCACGAGCTTTTTGTGTAGATTCTTTTTCTACACCTGCAAATACAGTTGTTAAATTAGTTGGGGTTTTATCTGCTCCTAAAGATGCAATTGCACCTGGTCTTGCTGTACCTGCTGCACAACCACAAACAGAGTTTACCATTACCAAAGTTGTTCCTTCTTTAGACATTGCTTTTTCAACATCTTCACTTGTATATAATGCTTCAAAACCAGCGTTTATTAATTCATCGCGCATTGGTTTTACTAATTCTTCTGGATACATAATTTATAATTTTATAGATTGCAAAGATACTTATAATTTTCAGTTTTTGGGCGTGCCCATTTTTTAAAAATATTGTTCCGTTTTCACTTCACAAATAGTTTAAAAATCGTCAGGCTTTTCGTACTCGCTTTTTTTTCGTTCCTCAAAAAAGAGCTCAAACAAATGCTACAATCCTTCACGCAAACGCATCTTTAACAACTTTATTACTTATAAGAGTTTTCAAAATTATCAATCTAGCAAACCAATATCTAACAATAAAACATTCCCACTTTCCAACTTTGTAACTTTGCCACTTTGTAACTCTGTCACTTTCTTACTTTCCAACCTCAAAACTTTTGTAACTTTGCAGCTTTGCAATTTAAAATAAGAATATGGGAAATTTTACCAAATGGTTAGGAGCAGGTTTAGGATTTAGTCTAGGAGGACCAATTGGAGCTGCAATTGGTTTTGCAATTGGTAGTTTTGTAGATGGTTTTTCTGAAGATGATTTACATCAAGAAAAAAGAGAATACCAACGTAGGGTTAAAACAGGAAGAGGAAATGTAAACACACAATCTGGAGATTTTGAAATGAGTTTGTTAGTGTTGGCATCAATTGTTATAAAATCTGACGGAAAGGTAGATCAACGCGAGTTAGATTTTGTGCGTAATCAGTTTGTAGATATGTATGGTAAACATAGAGCCAATCACGCTTTTCAATTGTTTAACGGAGTTATAAAAAAGAAAGTTTCTGCGCGCCAAGTTTGTATTCAAATAAGACAGAATATGTCGCATGCATCTCGTTTACAATTGCTTCATTTTTTGTTTGGTATTGCTAAAGCAGATGAATTTGTAATTGAAGCAGAAGTAGAAGAAATTAGAAAAATTGCTGGTTATTTATACATCAACCAAAGAGATTTTGAATCTATTAAAGCAATGTTTTATGATACATCAGAAAATGCTTATAAAATATTAGAAATAGAAAAATCTGCATCAGGTAACGAAGTAAAAAAAGCGTACAGAAAAATGGTTAAAAAATACCATCCAGATAAATTAAGAGATTTAGGCGATGAGCATTTAAAAGGCGCAAAAGAAAAGTTTCAAAGCATACAAAATGCGTACGAAAAGATTAAAAACGAAAGAGGATTGTAAAGAAGTTACAAAGTTACAGAGTCGCAAAGTTGAAACCTTATTTAAATTTGACTTTTAAGACTTTATAACTTTTAAATTTTGCAACTTTCAAACAACAAAAATTAACAGAAAATCCTTAATTTCGCAATCTTATTAGAAAAGACTGAAAATGAGCGCGAAATTTCCTGAATATAAAGGACTTGACTTGCCAAAAGTAGCAGAAGAAATTCTAAATTACTGGCAAGAAAATAACATCTTCGAAAAAAGTGTAACCTCTAGAGAAAACGCAAAACCTTTTGTGTTTTTTGAAGGACCACCATCTGCAAATGGTTTGCCTGGAGTACACCATGTTTTAGCAAGAGCTATTAAAGATATTTTTCCCCGTTATAAAACGATGAAAGGTTACCAAGTTAAGCGTAAAGCAGGTTGGGATACGCACGGTTTGCCAATAGAATTAGGTGTAGAGAAAGAATTGGGAATTACCAAAGAAGACATTGGTAAAAAAATTTCGGTAGAAGAATACAATGCTGCTTGTAGAAAAGCAGTGATGCGTTATACAGGTATTTGGAACGATTTAACCCAAAAAATGGGTTATTGGGTAGATATGGATGATCCATATATTACCTACGAACCAAAATATATGGAGTCTGTTTGGTGGTTACTAAAGCAGATTTATAACAAAGAATTAATTTACAAAGGGTATACAATTCAGCCATATTCGCCAAAGGCTGGTACAGGTTTAAGTTCGCACGAATTAAATCAACCAGGAACCTACCAAGACGTTACAGATACAACTGTTGTTGCGCAATTTAAAGCGATTGAAAATACACTTCCAGATTTTTTACAAAATGAAGGAACTGTTTATTTTATAGCTTGGACAACTACTCCTTGGACGTTGCCAAGTAATACTGCTTTAACTGTTGGACCAAAAATTGAATACGTTTTAGTTGAAACTTTTAATCAATATACATTTGAACCAATTAAAGTTATTTTAGCTAAAAATTTAGTTGGAAAACAATTTGCTGGTAAAAATAATGTTCAAGTAGAAACATCAGAAGAATTATCTTCTTATAATTCTGGTGATAAAAAGATTCCTTACTTCGTTGGAAAACAATTTATTGGTAAAGATTTAGTAGGTATAAAATACGAGCAATTATTAGATTATGTCTTGCCAAATGACAATCCACAAGATGCGTTTAGAGTAATATCTGGAGATTTTGTTACAACAGAAGATGGAACAGGAATTGTACATACAGCACCCACTTTTGGAGCAGATGATGCTTTAGTTGCTAAACAAGCAACTCCAGAAGTGCCACCAATATTGGTAAAAGACGAGAATGATAATTTAGTTCCTTTAGTAGATTTACAAGGGAAATTCAGACCAGAAATGGGAGAATTTGCAGGTAAATATGTGAAGAATGAATATTATGAAAAAGGTAAAGTACCAGAGAAATCTGTAGATGTTGAGATTGCCATCAAACTAAAATTTGAAAACAAAGCTTTTAAAGTAGAAAAATACAAGCACAGTTATCCAAATTGTTGGAGAACAGACAAGCCTATTTTGTATTATCCATTAGATTCTTGGTTTATTAAAGTGACTGATGTTAAAGATAGAATGCACCAATTAAACAAAACCATTAACTGGAAACCAGCATCTACAGGAACTGGTCGTTTTGGAAACTGGTTAGCAAATGCAAATGATTGGAACTTATCTCGTTCTCGATATTGGGGAATTCCACTACCAATTTGGAGAACTGAAGATGGTAAAGAACAAATTTGTATTGGTTCTGTTGAAGAGTTAAAAAGTGAAATGGCAAAAGCTGTTAAAGCAGGTGTTTTAGAAGCAGATATTTTTGCAGATTTTGAAGTAGGAAATAATTCTGAAGAAAACTATGCAAAAATAGATTTACATAAAAATATTGTAGATGAAATTACGTTAGTTTCATCTACTGGACAACCAATGAAACGTGAATCTGATTTAATTGATGTTTGGTTCGATTCTGGTTCTATGCCTTATGCGCAATGGCATTATCCGTTCGAAAATAAAAATAAAATTGATGGAAACGAATCTTTTCCAGCAGATTTTATTGCAGAAGGTGTAGATCAAACTAGAGGTTGGTTTTATACGTTACACGCCATTGCAACTATGGTTTTTGATTCTGTAGCGTATAAAAATGTAGTTTCTAACGGATTAGTTTTAGACAAAAACGGACATAAAATGTCTAAACGTTTAGGTAATGCTGTAGATCCATTTACAACGTTATCAACTTATGGAGCAGATGCAACTCGTTGGTATATGATTGCAAACGCAAATCCTTGGGATAATTTAAAATTTGATTTAGACGGAATTGAAGAAGTAAAACGTAAGTTTTTCGGAACTTTATACAACACGTATTCGTTCTTTAGTTTATATACAAATATTGATGGTTTTGCTTATGCTGAAGCAGATATTGCTTTAAAAGAAAGACCAGAAATAGATAGATGGATTTTATCAGAATTACACACTTTAATTGCAAAAGTGGATAAATTTTATGAAGAATATGAGCCAACAAGAGCTGCAAGAGCCATATCCGATTTTACACAAGAATATTTAAGTAATTGGTATGTGCGTTTAAGCAGAAGGCGTTTCTGGAAAGGAGATTATCAAACAGATAAAATTTCTGCTTACCAAACCTTATATACTTGTATGGTTACCATTGCAAAATTTGCATCACCAATTGCGCCATTTTTTATGGACAGATTGTATCAAGATTTAAATTCTGTAACTGGTAAAGAATCATCAGAAAGTATTCATTTGGCAGAATTTCCAAAATTTGATGAGCGTTTTGTTGATAAAAGCTTAGAACGCAAAATGGAAAATGCGCAAACAATTTCTTCTTTAGTTTTATCGTTAAGAGCAAAAGAAAAGATTAAAGTGCGCCAACCACTACAAAAAATTATGATTCCTGTTGATAATGACCAGCAAAAGGAAGAGATTTTAGCAGTGTCTGGTTTAATAAAACACGAAGTAAATATTAAAGAAATTCAGCTTTTAGAAGACGCATCAGATATTTTAATCAAACAAATAAAACCAAACTTTAAAGCTTTGGGTCCAAAATTTGGAAAAGAGATGCGTTTTATAGCAGCTGAGGTTCAAAAGTTTACACAAGAAGATATTAACAAAATAGAAAAAACAGGTAACATTTCTATAGAAGTTAATGGAAAAATTATTAATTTAGAACGCGCAGATGTAGAGATATCATCTAAAGATATAGAAGGTTGGTTGGTTGCTAACGAAGGAACGTTAACAGTTGCTCTAGATGTTACTATAACTGAAGATTTACAAAAAGAAGGAGTTGCCAGAGAATTGGTAAATAGAATTCAGAATGCACGTAAAGACACAGGTTTAGAAGTAACAGATAGAATAAAATTAACGGTCTTAAATTATCAAAATTTACAACAATCTATTACAGATAATAAAGAGTACATTATGAGCGAAACATTAACCAAAGAATTGGTTTTTGTAGACGAATTAAAAAATGGTACAGAAATTGATTTTGACACCATTAAAAGTAGAATATTAATAGAAAAAATGTAAGATTATGTCAGAAATAAAAGTAAAATATTTAGAAGAGGACTTACAAGAGTTTAAAGAAATTATTAATAAAAAAATAGCGAGAGCAGAAGAAGATTTAGCTTTATTGCGTAGTTCTTATAAAAACGATGCAGATAATGGTACGGATGATACTTCTCCGTCTTTTAAATCTTTTGATGAAGGTTCTGAAGTTATGAGCAAAGAAGCAAATGTTCAGTTAGCAATTAGGCAAGAAAAGTTTATTAGAGACTTAAAAAATGCCTTATTAAGAATAGAAAATGGCACGTATGGCGTTTGTAGAGTTACAGGTAAATTAATACAAAAAGAACGACTAAAATTGGTTCCGCACGCTACTTTGAGTATCGAAGCGAAACGCAAACAATAATTTAAAAAAGCTTCCAAATTTTGGAAGCTTTTTTCTTTTATGAGAAAAAGACTCTGCATATTATTTTTTTTAATTTCATTCTTAGGATTTTCGCAAAAGAAATCTCTTAAGAAAATTCAGGTTGCTGCCAATCAAATAGAAATCTTAACACAAGGATTAGATAATATTGTTATAGAAAATTCTAAAAGTAATTTTATAGAAATTATTTTGTTTGATGAAAACTCGAACAAACATCATATTGTAACGGAAGAAAAAAATGATAAGTTGAGTATTGGTTTTAAAATTGCATCCATAAAAACAGAAGAAACTGTATTTAGAAAATTTATTACTAAAAGATTGCATAGAGCGTATGCTATTGTTAAGTTTCCAAAGAATAAATTGATTGCTGTTTTTGGAGGTAATATAGATATTACTACAAAAAAATGTAATAATCCTCTTTTTATTTCAATTGAAGAAGGCATTGTAAAATTAAATTCTGTACAGCAAAATGTTGTGCTAAAAATGTATGCAGGAAATGTATTTGCTAGCCTTAGAAAATCGAATATTGATATCAATTCTAAAGTAGGAAAAATAAATATTGATGGTATTTCTTATCAGGATAAAATTAGAAAATCAACTAAAGAAAACACAAAAAAAATTATTGTAAACACAATAAAAGCTAATATTTTCTTAACGACTAAATAAACACAATAATATTGTTATTTTTGTGAGCACAAATTTTATAAAAATGTCAAAAAAGAACATCGCAATTCTTACTATACTTATTGCAATTATTTTAGATCAAGCAATTAAAATATATGTAAAAACACACTTTTATTTAGGTGAAGAAGTGGTGGTTTTCGATTGGTTTAAAATCCATTTTACAGAGAATAATGGAATGGCAATGGGTTTTGAATTTGGAGGAAAAGCAGGAAAGCTTTTTTTAACATTATTTAGACTGGTAGCAGTTACAGCGATTATTTATTGGTTATCGCAAAACATAAAAAGAAAAGTACATAATGCTGTAATTATAGCGATATCATTAATTTTTTCTGGTGCAATTGGTAATATTATAGATTCGGTTTTTTATGGAGTTATTTTTGATTCTTCAGAACACAAAGTTGCTACACTTTTTGCAGATAAGCCTTATGGAGAATTTTTATATGGTAAAGTAGTAGATATGTTTTATTTTCCTTTATGGGAAGGCACTTTACCAGAATGGATTCCTTTTATTGGAGGAGAATTCTATACTTTTTTTCAATATATTTTTAATCCTGCAGATGCTTTTATAACTGTGGGCGTTGCAATTCTTTTTATTTTTAGCAAGCAGGCTTTTCCGAAAGAAGAGAAAGTGTAAAGTACCTTTTTATAAACTAAGTATTTACTCCCAAGTAGAATGTCTCATTTTTTAAAATAAGAACTAACACTCTGTTTTACAGTGTTTTAGTTTTGTAGGTTTGCCTTAATATTAACTTAAATTTATTTATTATGGCAGTAAAAACCCACAAAGAAGATGTGTTGGCACACATAAACGGACCAGAGACTTTAGCAGGTCAAGTAGCAACAACTAATGCTTGTATTTCATTACTAGGCGCTCTAAAAGTTTGCGCAGATATACAAGGAGATATTGTAAAAGTAACAGTTTATTTAATGGGAATAGAAATAGGAAGTGGTACATTAAGCTTATCTCACCCTACTATAACTATTGGAGGTGGAGCAGCAGGGTTTAAAGCAGAGGTAAAACTTACTTTAAAAGAAAATCCTTTTGCTTTAGAAATTTGCGGAAAAGTTTGTGCTCCGTTTGTTGGATGTAAATCAGGATGTACAACTTTACACTTTTAGAATTTTTTTATAGTATCTTTAAAATCTGCAATGTTAATTCATTGCAGATTTTTTTAATTCTATAAAGCTTAATGTAATGATTCGCTTATTAAAATATCTTGCTTTTTTTTTATTAGGTTTTTTAATTGCCAAATTTTGGTATAAAAAAAATGAAAAAAATCACAAACAAGAAGAAATTCAAGTTGTTGTAAACTCCATTAAAAATCTTAGTAAATTAGTTGTTTCTAAAGGGTCTTTTTCTGAGGTTTATAATTATTCTGACTCAAAAAAATATTTTTACGATTATCTTTCTTTTGATAAAAAAGCCATAGTTACTGTAAATGCTGATGTAGAGGTTGGGTATGATTTATCTAAATTAGAAATTCAAATTGATTCTTTGAGCAAGAGAATTATCATTAATAAAATACCCAAACAAGAACTTACTATTTTTCCTGATGTAAAATATTTCGATTTACAACAAAGTCGGTTTAACTCTTTTTCTAAAAATGAGCTGAATAAAATCAACCAAAAAAGTATCGAAAAAATTAAAGAAACAATTGCAGTTACAGATTTAAAAGAGAAATCAAAAATAAGGTTATTTACAGAGTTGTCTAAAATATATCAACTCTCAGCAATTTATAATTGGCAAGTTGTAGATAATACAAATTCTGAAATTCTTAAGAGCTTTAAAGATTAGTTTTTTACGATAAAAAAAGCCATCAAAAATAAATTTGATAGCTTTTTTTCTGAAGAAATAATTATTTAAAAACCAGTTCCAGGATCTTCAGGGCTAGCAGCTTGTGCTTTTTGTGGATGTAAAATTAGATAAGTACCTAAAGCTGTTAGAGCAGCATATTTACCGTAATTTCCTATTTTTTTAATTGCTTCTTTACGAGTAATTTCTTGTGCAATATCTTGAGTATTTTTTGTCTGTTTTTTCATGATGTTTGTCTTTTAAATTCTCGTTTTTATTCTAAAATTATTTTTTTATTCAACTTTCCTTTATCTGTCTGTAGTTGAACAACATAAACACCAGTAGCTAATTTTGGTAATGATATATCTTTTATGCCATTATTAGATTTGAAAGAAGTGCTTAATACCAGTTTTCCAAGAGTATTAAATATTTTTACAGCTGTTTTACTGTTTTGTATGCCAACAATCTTTAAAGTAGAAATATCAGATTTATAAACACTAATATTTTCTAGGTTAAAGTTATTGTTAATGCTTAAAGTACTTCTAGAAGTATGCAAATAAAATCTTCCTATTCCATTAGAATCATTTGTTAATGTAATTTTATAATTACTATTTGCTTCATCTAAGCGTGTAAAAGTATTTGTTTTTTTATCTTCAATATACAATTTAATATCTGAAGGCAAGTTTACATTATTAGCAGAAAAAGCTATTTCTTTACCCGATTTTGCATTTAATCCAACAGGGATAATCATATTTTTGTAATTAGAATCTGGTAATGCTTGTACTTGATAATTTTTTCCTTTGCTATTAGAAACTAAATGTGTGTAAACAGCAAAAGGATTTGAAGTTCCGCCAAACGTTTCACCATCATAACCAACATCAAAGCTTTTAGTAGCATTATTTAAATAATAAACTTTTGCATAATTACTTATGGTTCCATCAGAAATTGTTAGTTTAAATTCTTTTTTAGAACTCTTTTGAAAAGTATCAGTTCCGCTATGACTTTGGTTTGATTCTGCAAAATTAAAAGTTCCACCACCTGTATTTGCTTGCACAAAAAAGCCTTGACCTGGTGCTATCTTTAAAGCGTCTCCAACAGTTTTTACTTCATAATCTCCATTTGTACTTAGAGTATGATTCCAAATCCATAAAGTTTTTGTGTCGGAAATTGCTCCTTCATTATTTAAAAATGTAGCACTGTTTAAATAAGAAATATATGGGTTTCCTAATAAATTAAATCTATTACCTGTAGTAGTTAACGTTCTATTAACACCAGAGTTACTCGTATTTAAAGTTCCTGTAAAACTAACTGTTCCTGAACTTGTTTTTCTTTTTATAGAATATCCTTGTCCTGCGTTAAAAGTACCACTACTTCCTCCTTGTAAATAAGACCAAGAATCAACTCCTGTATTGTAAGTTGCAATACCTCTGTTAGTGCCACTGTCTGCAATACTATTAGAAGTTACGAAAGTATCATTATAAGTTTGACCAACAACAGGAGATGACATTAAATACCATCCTTTTAAATTTCCTACAATAGAATTTATATTTCTATTGTAGGTAACATTACCAGTTGCTGTACCACTTACAATTAAAGAGCCTCCGTTGTTTATGGTTAAAGAAGAACTTGCATTTATAGTAATGTCTTTGGCAACTGCGCCCGTGCTTGAGCTTATTATTGGTTTATTTGTAACATTTGGGATGTCAACATCATCTGTAGCTGTTGGAACAACTCCATCTTTCCAGTTAGAAATAGTTGCCCAGTCAGTATTTGTACTACCAGTCCATTCTTTACCAAACTCCCACCTAAAACCATCTAAAGCCATATAATCTAAATCACCAGTACTAGTAAATGTCAATTCGTCTATATTTTTATTAGAATTATCAGTTCCTGAAGAAAAATCGATAAAAGTAAAACCGTTAGCAGTTCCAACATTGGTATTAAAGCCAGAACTTTTTGTAATTGTAAAAGCAGTTATACCATTTTTTTTACCAGTAATAGTTAAAGTTCCTGTGTGGGATAAACTTGCTGCATTATGAGTTGCTGTGTATAAATAAAGACTTTTAACATTTATTAAAGTTCCTCCATTGGTTTTAATGGTAAAGTTACTTCCATTACCAGATCCGTTTGTGTTTGCAGCACCATTGTTGTCTAAAAATTTATTATCAGCTGCAGTTCCATTCCAACCACAACCTGAACAAGTATTAGTAGCACCACTATCTGATGTTCCAGTTTCAAAAATATTATAATCTTCACCAGTACTTGTTACATTAAAAGTTTGTCCGTTATCTATAAATGAAGTTGAGTGAGCTGCTTCACCTTCAAAATCTTCTGTTGTTTGCGTAAAAGAAATTTGTATTAAAAAAAGGTAAAAAAAAGTGAATAAATAAAGTATTGTTTTTTTCATAATTTAAGACTTAATAGTTAGTGGTTAAATTTAATTTTATTAAGGCAAAAAAAAACCCGTATAAACACCTGTTTTACCTTGGTTAAAAGTGAAAATTCTTTTATTAGACTAATTTTATTGATATATAGGTTATCTTTATTTTATTATGATAAATGTAAAATTTGATTTTAAAAGAGCCATAAAACTTATACTAGACTCTAAAACAATTAAAGAAGAAATTAGAGCTGTTGCTGCTTTAATAAATAACTATAATGATGTATGCAATCATTTATTCTTTGGAGATTATTTAAAAAGTAATAAAGAAACAATTGTTAATGGAGGCATTGCATTATCTTCTAAATATGCAAAAGATTGTTTAGAAGATCCTATTAGAACTGCACGTTTTTTAAAAGGAATTTATAATGCTTTATTGATTGTAAAAAAAAGATTTAAAAACGAAAAGATAACAATACTTTATGCTGGTTGTGGTCCTTTAGGAACGCTAATAGTTCCGCTATTGCATTTATTTTGCCCCGAAGAAATTGAAGTTATCTTTTTAGATATACATCAAACGTCAATAGATTCAATAAAAATAATAATTTATAAACTTAATTATGAAACTTATGTTAAAGAATTTGTTATTGCAGATGCAACTAAATATAAGAAACCTAATAATTATTCTTTGCATTTGATTATTACTGAAACTATGGATAAAGCGCTCACAAAAGAGCCACAAGTAGAAATTACAAGAAATCTAGCAAAACAATTAATACAAAACGGAATCTTTATTCCTGAAAAAATAGAATTACAAAGAGGATATTCTTTCTTTGCAAAAGAATTTCTTTTTGATTTAAAGAAAGATATTTCTGAATTAGAAATACAAAAGAAAGATTTGAAAAAAGAAAAATTATTCTCTATTACAAGAAATATTAAAACGCAGAACAATTTTAGTTATGAATCAGATTGGATTGATATTCCATATAATTTTGAAAAAAAACCAGACATTTGTTTGTATACGGAAGTAACAATTTTTAAAGATATGAAATTAACAAAGTCTGAATCTTTTATAACAAACCCATATTGTGTTAAATCTTTATATACCTTAAAAAATAAAAAATACAGATTAATTTACAATACAAAAGGAATACCTTGCTGGAAAATATTAGGACAATAAAAAAGTCAGATTTAAATCTGACTTTTTTTAAATTAATTCTTTTTAAGGGGTTAACTTCTAGGTGGAAATAAACCTTGCAAACATATAATATAATTCATACCTAAAGAAGGTTGTATATGATAAACGTTTTGACTTGATCCTGTTGGATTTACAGTAACATTTACATCTATAGCTGGCGCAATACCTTCAGAAGTAATACCACCTAATTTGATGTCTGGTGTTGCATCATTATATATTTGTACTGGGTTAGTTGCTCTACCTGTTACCTGATTTCCAGAAGCCAATGAAGAGTTTTCAGTTGGTACTTCTTTATCAGCACCAACAGAACTTACCATAAATTCTGATTCCACATTAAATCTTGCAGGTACGGTTCTACCACTAGCTGTATGAGTATGAGAAGGTAATTGAAGTGGAGTTAAATTATTATATTCTGTACCTAGCCTTTGACCTAATTTAATGGTAGTTAACCCTGCACCAGTTCCAACTCCTAAAGGCACTCTACTGCGTAAATCTGGTAAACCAAAAGTAGATCTTCCATCACCACCATATGTGGTTCCTAAAATTGAAAATAAAGCGCTGTTTTGAGCAATTGATAATAATTGTCCATGACAGAAAGCCCATTGTCTTGGTGCAAAATTTCCTGCAAATAATTTAATAATTCCAATGTATTCGTCCATAATATAAAATTTTTATTGGTTAAACATACTTCAAATGTAGCAGTAACAATTAGTGTAGTTTAGAGAACTAATTCCTGAAAAGTAAAAAAGGTATATATACTTGGTTGTTAAGTATATATACCCTTATTTTATAAAATAGATTGTTTTATATGTTGAAATCTGGCGTAATTTCTATCAGCTTTTTTTGAATACCATAAATTACCAAACCAGCCACATTTTTAGATTGTGTTTTTAGCAATAGATTGTTTCTATGACCTTCTACAGTTCTTGGACTTATAAAGAGTTTATCTGCAATTTCGTTAGTGGTATATTGCTCGCAAATAAGTTCTAAAACATCTATTTCTCTTTTAGAAAGCAGTTTTTTGTCTAAATCGCTTTTTATTCTTTTTCCACTTGATGATATAATGTTTTCGTGAATTATTTTTAATACTTTTTCATCATAATAAAATCCTTTTTCAAAAACTTGATTTATGGTGTGAACTACAGTTTTTGGAGTGGTGTTTTTTAACAAATAAGAAGATGCGCCAACATCTATCATATTAGTTATAAAAGATTTGCCATCGTAACTAGTAAGTGCAATTATTTTTATATCAGGATTTTTTTTATGAATAATTTTTGTGGCTTCTACACCATTTAATTCTGGCATTTTTAAGTCCATTAAAATAATGTCTGGCAATTCTTCTGCAGCATTAATAAAGTCTATTAATTCTTGCCCATTTTCGGCTTCAAAAATGATGTTAAAATTATTTTCTCGCTCTAATAAAAAACGGATTCCTTTTCTAAATAGTTGTTCATCATCAGCAATTATTATGTTAATTTTTTTCATCTTTTTGAGGGAATTTATAATGTTATTGTAATTTCAAAACCTTTATTTTTTGCTGTTTTAATAGTGTAATTTCCTTTTAATAAAGCAACTCTACTTTCTATGTTTTGTATACCAATACCTTTTTTATAGCTTACATCATTTAAATTAAAACCAACACCATTATCTGTATAATTTATTTGAAGTTTTCTATCTTTTAAGAAGATATTTATGTTGCTTTTTTTTGCTTTACCATGTCTAATAGAATTGTTTATAAGCTCTTGTATAATTCTAAAAATATGTAATTCGTTTTCTGGTATTAAATATTCTTTTGGGTATTTAATATTATATATAATATTTATTTTTCTACTATTACTAAAAGAATCTGCTAAGTCTTCTAAAGTATCTTTTAATCCAAATTTTGATAACATAGGAGGCAACAGATTATGCGCAATTTTACGAGCACTTTCTAAGGTTTTATCTGTAGCTTCTAAAATGCTATTGTTTACAGTTATATATTCTTCTGGTTTTAAATCTCCGTCTTTTAAAAGATTTGCATTTAAGTTAATTACATTTAATTTAGAACTAATATCATCATGTAAATCTTGGGCAATTCTTTTGCGTTCTTTTTCTTGCGTTATAATTATAGATTCTATTATTTCTTTTTGATGATTTATCTCTAAAGTTTTCTTTTCTAACTCTTTTTCTACTATTTTTTTTCTAGAGAAGAAGAAAAATAATAGAAGAGCAACTCCCATTAAAAGGAGCAAAAGAACACCTATTAAAACTATTGTTATCACTTGATTTTCTTCTGTAAACAATTCTTCCATAAAGGGGCTTGGTTATTGGTGAATAACACGAAGTTAAGGAAAAATACTTTTAAGATAAATATATAGCTTTTAACAGTTAGTATTATACCTGTAATTAAAAACGGGTGTTTATACCTGCTGAAGTAAAATAGGTGTTTTATTAAGGGTTTAGTTTAGGCTTCCTAAAATTCTTAAACCATTCTAAAGTTACTAAAAGTTGATATATAATATAAAGAAATGCGTTAAAAAGCCAAATATATAATTTGATGTCTGCTTTTAAATTTCCAGCAGAAAAAAGAAGAGTACTGCATAAAAGGTAAACAAATAAACCAGAGATAAAAAAAATAAATTTCTTATTTGTGTTGTCTATTTTTCTTACAAGAAAGGTAAAACCATACACAATTAATGGAATAGAAGTAATTAAAACTTCAAAAATATTATGTTTATTATATACTTCTGGATAAAAATAATAATAAGCTGCTAAAGAAGCTAAAATTAAACTTAAACTTACTTTTATAATATTAGAGAGCAGTTTATTTTTAAATTCTTTGATAAAAAAGAAACTTAAAAATATAAACTGACCTATAAAATAAAAATGTGTGTAAAGTAAATTGTTTGTTTTAGATGAAGAAAGATAAGACATTCTTAATTGAATTATTAAAACATACAATAAGTAAAATGCAATTATTTTAAAAGCTATCGTTTTGTTACGATAGCTTTTAAAATAAAGAAATACATTGAGCGCTAAAATTACATTACCAATGTGAGCAAGTAATCTATAATTTTCTATAGAATCCATTTAATTCATTAAAGGGCTAGAGTCATCACAAAAATCGGGACAAGGTGTTGTAGCATCATAAATGTCACCACCATCTGCGTCTAAAACATCACCATCTTTAGAAGATATCATGTCTTTTCCGTTTTTATCAACCCCAACAAACATTAGCTTTTCAATAAAAACATTTTCTCCTTCTACTTTTGTTTTTTCAACTCCTAAATAAGCACGAGCAGCAACAGCACCTTCTCCAATTACTTCTTTTAAATCTTCTAGCGGAATTGTAAATGCTCTACATTCGAAATATTTATTGTAAGAAGCTTCATCATCTCTCCATTCTTTTGCCCACTTCTTTGCTGTTTTTAAACTGATTTTGTTTGTTTTGATTGGTTTTTCCATTTTTTTAGTATTTATAAATAAGTTTGGTTAGAGGTTAAAGTTAAATAAAATTCTATAAAAGTAGTATCAATACCTAAAAATTGATTTAAAAACAGGTGTTTATACTTAAATTTTATAGGAGATAATACTACTTATTTTCTTTATAAATTGTGTATTTTCGTTCTATGCCTTCGTCTTTAGAACTTCAAATAAAAACCTTACCAAATTCTCCTGGAGTGTATCAATATTTTGATAAAGAAAATGTTATAATCTATGTTGGTAAAGCAAAAAACCTAAAAAAAAGAGTAGCATCTTACTTTACAAAAAATCACGAAAACGGAAAAACAAGGGTTTTAGTAAAAAAAATTGTTCGTATAAAACACATTGTTGTTAATACAGAAACTGACGCGCTTTTATTAGAAAATAATCTGATTAAAAAATACAAACCACGTTATAACGTTTTATTAAAAGACGATAAAAGTTACCCTTGGCTTTGTATAAAAAAAGAACGTTTTCCGAGGATTTTTATGACACGCAGCGTTATAAAAGATGGCTCAGAATATTTTGGGCCTTACACTTCTGTTAGAACTGTAAAAGTGTTGCTAGACTTAATTAAAGAACTCTATCCTTTACGAACTTGTAAATACGATTTAAGTCGTCAAAAAATAAATGAAGGCAAATATAAAGTTTGTTTAGAATATCATTTAAAAAACTGTTTAGGAGCTTGCGAAGCTTTAGAAACCGAAGCAAATTATAACGATTCTATTAAAGAAATTAGAAATATTATTAAAGGTAATTTTAAAGAAAGCTTAGAAAAATTTACCAAAATGATGCTATCTTTTTCTGAAAAAATGGAGTTTGAAAAAGCCCAAAAAATCAAAGAAAAATTAGATAGTTTGCAAAATTATCAAGCAAAATCTACCATTATAAACCCGTCTATAAATAATGTAGATGTGTTTTCTATTATTTCTGATGAAACCCACGGATATGCCAATTTTTTAAAGATTTCTAACGGATCAATTATACAATCTCACACAACAGAAATAAAGAAAAAATTAGACGAAACAGACAAAGAATTACTAGAGCTTTTTATTGTTGAAATAAGACAACGTTTTAACTCTCAATCACCAGAAATTTATGTTCCTTTTCAGGTAGATTTAGGAAAAACCGTAAAAGTGACCATCCCAAAATTGGGAGATAAAAAACGTATTGTAGAACTCTCTGAAAGAAATGCTAAATATTATAGACAAGAGCAATTTAAACAGATAAAAATTGTAGATCCAGACAGGCACGTAAAAAGAATTATGGCGCAAATGAAAAAAGATTTGCGCTTAAAAGATGAACCCAAACATATAGAATGTTTTGATAATTCTAATATTCAAGGTACAAATCCTGTGGCAGCTTGTGTGGTTTTTAAAGATGGTAAACCCAGTAAAAAAGAGTACAGACATTACAATATAAAAACGGTTGATGGCCCAGATGATTTTGCTTCTATGGAAGAAGTTGTGTATAGAAGATACAAACGTTTGTTAGCAGAAGGAGAATCGTTACCGCAATTAATTATTATTGATGGTGGTAAAGGACAATTATCATCTGCATTAAAGAGTTTAGATATTTTAGGTTTGCGTGGTAAAATTGCCATTATTGGAATTGCAAAACGTTTAGAAGAAATATATTATCCAGACGATCCAATTCCTTTGTATTTAGATAAAAAATCGGAAACTTTAAAGATTACACAGTATTTAAGAAATGAGGCACACAGATTCGGAATTACTTTTCATAGAAATAAAAGAAGTAAAAGTGCTATTCAATCAGAATTAGAACAAATTCCTACCATTGGTATGCAAACTATTACAACTTTATTGCGTAAATTTAAATCGGCAAAGCGCGTTAAAGAAGCTTCACTAAAAGATTTAATAGAAGTTGTTGGTAATGCTAGGGGCACCAAGGTGTATCAATATTTTCATCCTCAGAAAAATGAAGTTTGAAGAGGGAAGTTGGAAGAAGGGAGTTTGAAGCACCGTAAAAAGATCAATAAGAATTATGAAAAAAAAAATGCTCTTTATTATTTTAATTCCAATGCTAGTTTTTTCGCAACAAAAACAGCCTAAAATTGGCTTGGTTTTAAGCGGTGGTGGCGCAAAAGGATTTGCACATATTGGCACACTTAAAGAAATAGACAAAGCAGGAATTCAGTTAGATTATATTGGTGGCACAAGTATGGGTGCTATAGTTGGTGGCTTGTATGCTGCTGGTTATTCTGGAAATCAAATAGAAGAAATTGTTTTAAAAACAGACTTTATGTCTATTTTAAGAGATCAGTTGCCTAGAAGTTCATCGCCTTTTTTTGAAAAAGAATATGGAGAAAAAACAGCCATAACTTTACCGGTTAAAAATGGTGCTATTGGTTTGCCAAAAGGGGTTTCTAAAGGACAAAATGTGTTAAATTTATTATTTGAATTACTAGATCCTTTAAACAAGATTAAAGATTTTTCTAAATTGTCAATTCCATTTTTTTGTATTGCTACAGATGTAGAAACGGGTGGAGGAGTGTTGTTAGAAAAAGGCTCACTTCCTTTAGCTTTAAGAGCAAGTAGCTCTTTTCCAACGTTATTAAATCCTGTAGAAATAAACAATAAATTATTGGTTGATGGTGGAATTGCTAATAATTTTCCTATTAGTATTATGAAGTCTAAAGGAATGGATATCATTATTGGTGTAGATGTAGAAGGAAAGTTGTTTGAACGTAAAAAATTAACTTCCGTAATTTCTATATTGAGTCAAATTGTAAGTTATCAAATGTATCATAAAACAGATAAAGAAAAAGAAAAATTAGATGTGTATATTCATCCAGATATTTTTAATTTTAATGTAGTAGATTTTAATAAAAAAAGAGAAATATTACAAAAGGGAATAGAAAAGGCAGAAAAGTATAGAAGCGTTTTTAAAGAATTAGCAACAAAACAAAAAAGTAAAAAAAAGAAAAATGTTAAAGAACTTGCAGATGAAAAACATTTAGTTTCTAATATAGGTACTTCTGGTGTAAAAGATTACACTAGAGCTTATGTTTTAGGAAAACTAAAAATAAGACCTGGAGATAGTCTTTCTAGAAAAGACATCACAAAAAAGATTTTTTTACTCTCTGCTACAAAAAATTACGATAGAATAACCTATTCATTAATTAAAAGAGAGGATAATTCTTATAACTTAGATTTTAAATTAAAAGAAAGTAATGATAATGCTAATTTAAAACTGGGTGTACATTATGACTTTCTCTACAAATCTGGTGTGCTTGCTAATTATAATCAAAAGCATTTATTAATTAACAACGATTTATTTTCTTTAGATTTAATTTTAGGCGATAACCTTAGATATAACCTAAATTATTTTGTAGATAATGGCTTTTATATAAGTTATGGTTTTAGGTCTAGGTACAATCACTTTAGAGCCAACTCAAAGTTTAAACCAATAACATCTCAGCAGCCTAGTGTAAATAAAATAAATTTAAAATATACAGATATAACCAATCAGATTTTCTTTCAAACCACTTTTAATAGAAAGTTTGCATTGGGTGTGGGTGTAGAACAGAAACATATAAAAGCAACTACAGAAACTATACAAATTAACAATAACGAAACTATTTTTGATAACAGTAATTATTACAATTTATTTGGATATTTAAAATTAGACACCTACAATAAAAAGTATTTTGAAACCAAAGGTTTTTTGGCTGATTTAAATTTTAAATGGTATTTGACTTCATCAGATTATAATAACGATTTTAAAAGTTTTGCTCAAGCAAAAGGTACTTTAGGTTTTGCTACCACTTTTAGAGATAAATTAACTTTTAAAATAACAAATGAAGCTGGTTTTACATTAACAAAAATAGATTCTAATGTTTTTGATTTTTATTTAGGAGGATATAATCAAAACTATATAAACACTTTTGTATCTCTTTACGGATATGATTTTGGAGAACTTTCTAATGATTCTTTTTTAAAAACAGAATTTAATTTTAGGTATAGATTTGCAGACAAACATTATGCAAGTTTTATTGCCAATTATGCCAGAATAGAAAATAATGTTTTTAAAGATATAGATGTTTTTGAAGACATCAAATCTGGTTATGCTTTAGGATATAGTTATAATTCTTTCATAGGTCCTATAGAACTAAAATATAGTTGGTCTCCAGATAATAAACAAAATTATTGGTTGTTTAATTTAGGCTTTTGGTTTTAACAACCATAATAAATAATATATTTTAAAAATAAACGTTGTAGGGTTTTTATTTAAATAACTGTTTTATTTAAAAGTATAAAATCCAAAACCAATTATTAAAATCCCAAAAAAATGAATAACTTATTTAAAAACACAAAGAAAATTTTAAAAAATCAATTATCTTTTTTTAGTATTACTATTTTATTAGTATTATTTTCTTGCTCTAAAGATGATGATTTAAATCAAACTACAAACCCACCAAATTCTGTTAAAGTAGAAGAAGTAGATAAAACATTATTTACTCAAATAAAGCAAGCAGCAAATGAATTAGATAAAAATGAAATTTGGAAAGGATACAATTACTCAACAATACCAATGTACTATATTCATATAGATAAAAAAGGTAAAAGTGTACGCGGATATTTAGTAAATCCACATAAACAAATAGAAGGTGCAAAAAAAATAACTGGAGACGATGCCAAAGGCTTAAATGTTTACAGGTATGACAAAGCAATAACAAAATTGCAAGAAGCCTTAAAAAAAGGGAATGGAGCTTACGAGGTTGATTTTCCTATAGAAGGAAAAAAATATTATGCGCAAAGTTATTTTGAAGAAGGATTAAAAAGGGTAGTTAATAGTGTTATTCAGTTAAGTACACATGAAGCTTTCCATTATTATCAGATAGAGAAATGGACTGATAGCGATAAGGCTAGTCAAGAGGTAGAAAAATTTCCACTCACAGAAGATATATTGGCACATCAAATACTGAGTATTAAGATTACTGAAAAAATCTATAATGAAAAAATTACTGATAAAGCTAAAATAAAATCTTATTTAAAAATGTATGTGGCAGCAAGAAGTAATGAAATGAAAATAGATCCAACAGCAGAAAAGCTAATAAAAAATATGGCTAATGAACAAGAAAGAGTAGAAGGAACTGCAAGATATATAGAGAATATGGTGTCTCGTAAAATAATACCAAAGTTCAATGAAGAAATTAGAGCTCCTTTTGATTCTGATGTTTACCCAGATTTAAAAACCAAAGCACAAGTAAAATATTTATTTACGTTTGGAATTTGGTATGATACAGGATCTACTTTAATGTATATGTTAAAAAATCAGAATGTAAAATTTGAAGAAACTATTGCTAACGAAAAAACTCCGTTTGATGTAGCCAACACGTACTTAAATCTTACAGAAGCACAAAAAGAAGAAGCGTTTAAAAAAGCAAAAGCAGAGTTTGGATGGGATGCTATAAAAGTAAAAGCCAAAAAATTAGCTGCTTTATAAAAATATAAAAAGTACACATAAAATTAAAAGCCAACTAAAAATTAATTTTTAGTTGGCTTTTTTCATTAAAAATGTTTTTTAAAAACCAAGTATTTTTTAAGATATAGATGTTTTTTGAATACTGCGCCTAAATAAATTTGATTACCAGTAAGTAAGAAAAGTTTTAGATTATTGGTATAACCCAAAAAACCATAAAAATTAATTTATGGTTTTTTGGGTAAAAATTGGGTATGTTATTTATTTAGTGTTTTCTTCTGTAACATTAATTGTTGCAGGTTTAATAGAACTATCAAAAGAGTTATGATACTCTTCTAAAAGATTCATAGTTGAATCTACTAAATCTTTTGTTTCTAAAAGTAATCCAAAGTGTAAGGTTGTATTTTTTGGACTAGATTCTTCAGATCGAGTACGTTCTATTTGTTTTTCAATTTTTTCATTTAACAAACTATAAACAACTTTCTTTTCATTTAAGATAACACCAATTTCTTCAAATGATTCCGATTTAAATGCGTTTTCAATATCACCAAATAAAATTTCGAGTTTGTCATCAATCTCTTTTAGTTCTTTAATTTGACTTAATTTTAATTCTTTATGGTTGTTGTTAATGTGTTTGTAACTTATTTTAGAGATGTATTCTAAAGATTGAGACATATCTTGTAAGGATCCTAAAATATTAATATAAAAGCCACTTGCCTCTAAGCTAGATGCATCTAAATTTTTAATAAAATAAGTAATATTATCTCTTAAATCATCAATCTCATTTGAGAGTTTTACAACTTGATTTTTACTCTTTTTAAGCAAAGATAATTCTTGTTTTGCTAAACCTACAATAGCATTAGAGTAAATTCTGTTGGTGCGTTTTACAACTTTAGAAATATTTTTTGCACTTTCATGAATAACTCCTTGAACAGAACTACTCTCAGCTTCGCTTAAACTATCTTCATCAATAGCTTTTGATGATTTAGTTTTATGAGATTTATAGTTTCTATATAATAAAATTACCGTTAATAAAAGCAAAATTGGTATTATAACACTTGGGTTAAAGTTAATTAAGAATACCACAATTCCTGCTGCAATAAAAGCTCCTATTGCAGTACCAAACCATCCACCAATTACATTTAATACACCCGCAACTCTATACACAGCACTCTCTCTTCCCCAAGCTCTATCTGCTAAAGAGGTTCCCATTGCCACCATAAAAGTAACATAGGTTGTAGATAATGGTAACTTCATAGAAGTAGCAATTGCAATTAATACCCCTGCAACCATTAAATTTACTGAAGCACGAATCATATCAAAAGCTGGCGCTTCTATACTTTGGTCTTTACTCATAGTATAGTTTGGTTTTTTAAAACTCTTTTCGAAATTTTCTCTTATTGAAGAAGGTATAATAGCAGAAAAATAACTAGACAATTGAGTAGTTCCTTTTACAATAGCTCTTGAAATTTGATTCGGCTCAAACTTTTCATGCGTTTCTCCTTGACGTGAAAGACTTATTTCTGTTTCTGCAACTGTTTTTGCTTTTTTAGAAAACCAAAGTGTAAGTACCATTATTGTTCCTGCAATAAATAGTAAGAAAGGTTCAGCAGGTACTTTTTTCTCTAATACAGCCATAGACATAGAGGTATCCATACCACCAAGAGTCCATGCTTCGTATGAATGATATGCAGCCATTGGCACACCAATAAAGTTTACCAAATCATTTCCAGAAAATGCTAGTGCCAATCCAAAAGTACCAATTGCAATTACTATGAGTAAAACGGTTTTTTTTGTTAGTTTTTCAAAGATAAAAGAGAACAAAGTCCAGAAAACAAAACTTCCTGCAATAATAAATATTTCATTGCCTTCTAGTACACTTTTTAAATCTTTATAATAGGGTGTTCCTTTTAATCCTTTAAGAAATATAAAATATGTGATTGCAGTTAATGCTACGCCGCCAAAAATTATTCCAAAATTCTTTATTCTTTTTTCATAATTAAAAGTAAATATAAGTCTAGAAACCCATTGAACAAATGCACCAACAGAGAACGCAATTACTACCGAAAGTAAAATTCCTGTTATAATTTCAATAGCTTTTGAAGTATTTATATAAGACCCTAAATCGGCAAAAGTTTGAGATTCTGAATGACTAATTTTTATTAAAGACATTACTACAGCAGCTCCTAATAAATTAAAAACAATGGAAACTGTAGTTGATGTTGGCAGCCCTAGCGTGTTAAAAAAATCTAGTAATAATATATCAGTAATCATTACAGCCATAAAAATGAGCATAATTTCACCAAATTCAAATTGAGCAGGAACAAAAATACCTTTTCTGGCAACTTCCATCATTCCACTCGAAAATACTGCACCTATAAAAATCCCTAAACTGGCAACAATCATAATAGTTCTTAGAGAAAGAGCTTTTGAGCCGATTGCTGAATTTAAAAAGTTGATAGCATCATTACTCACACCTACTACAATATCAGCTATAGCTAAAACTGTAATAGCAATTAACATTAATAAATAAATATTATCCATAGTTTTTGTTTAATTAGTTTGCAAATATCAAGACTGTTTTTGAAAAATATGTTATGAAATTGTTATGTTTTAAAAGTGAATATCTACTTGTAATCTATATAATAATTGATTTGTTTTAAACCCAATATCTGTATAGCTAACATCTGTTTGTATTTTTAATTTATGACCTACAATAAATTTTGATAACCCTAGCGTATATTGGTTTTGATCACCTTTATCAATAATATTTTTATCCCAATTTATGTTTGTATATCTGCCAGATAATTCTAGTGTTTTAGACAACATATAACCCGTTTGTAAGTTTATTGCGTTACCAACTTCTACTTTATCACCAGTTAGAGTTCCGTCAGAATTTTTTGCTAAAGGATCTTTTGCGTCTCTGTTTGCATACTCTGCCATAAAAGAAAATCCTTTATGCTTGTACATTGCATCAATAAAAAAGGTAGTAATATTTGTTTCATAAAAACCAGCGTCATTTGTCATATAAGAACCTTGGTTGCTTCTTGTTTTTACAGCATTGTTATTAAAATCGTAAGTAAACCCAAAAGCTAGTTTTGGTTTTTCTTCAAACTTTAAATCACTTCCTTTATAATCTCCTTTGCTTGTAAAGTTTCCAAAAGGCAATAGCTCAACTCTTGTTGTGTATTGATGACCACCAAGATTACCAGTGGTAATATTTCTACCTTCACCTTGTGCTATAGAAAAAGCTTCTTTTACAATAAATTTATTGGTAAGGTTAAAGTGATGTCTTAATTGCACACCCATATCTCTATCAATATTAAACTTACTGTTTAATAAAGAACGATCTACTTGTTGTAGATTTCCTGAAGATATAACACGTTCTCTGTTACCAGGTAATTTTGTTTGTCCAAACCAAAGCACAAAGTTTCCAGAAAAATTCCATTTTACAACCGCATCTAAAATGTATTTTGGAGCGTTGTTGGTAAAAGCAGAAGCTTTGCCAATATCTCTGTTAGATAAACCTAACTCTAATTTGTATTTTAATTTAGGCGAATATGCAAAACCGCTAAATTTTAAACGAGCTCTTCTTACTAAAAGGTTCGATGTTGGGTTAGATAAACCATTATCTGCATTCCATTGAGAGGTTCCTAAGAACTGCATTCTTGCACCAATATTCATAGAAAAAGTACTGTCTTTTCCTATTAAATTAAATAAACCTTTACCAAATTTTGGAGCATTTGTTTCTTGAGCATTTGTACTCAAAAAAATAACCATACTTATAGCTATAAGTACTGATTTTAATTTCATAAATTATTAGTCTTTGTCGATGCAAAGAACTAATAATTATGTTAAGTTAATGTTAATACAATGTTATCAAAATAAAAAAACTGCCTTGGCCAAAGGCAGTAAGTCATATAAAATTGTTGACAAAAACTAATAATTTTAAGATGACATAATAATCCTTAAAAAGATTACTACAAATGTTCAAAAATAAAATAAAATAAATGCATACTTAAAATTAAAAAAACGTTAACCATTTTTTTAATTTAACCTTTAGTTAATGTTTCAGTAATGTAAGCATAATTTACAACTAACATAAACTTTACAAGAACTGTAGAGTTTTGCAAATGTAAATTATATATTAAAATGAAGAAATTATTACTTATTACTTTTTTAGCTTTAAGTCAGTTTATTATTGCTCAAAGTAATGGAACTTTAAAAGGATTGTTAACAGATAAAGAAACAAATAACGAGCCTTTACCGTTTGCAAGTGTTATTGTAAAAGGAACAACTATTGGAACTACTACAGACTTTGATGGTAATTATATATTAAAAGTGCCCGCAGGTACTCATATTGTAGTTTTTAGTTTTTTGGGATATAAATCAATAGAAAAAATAGTTACTATTAAAAATGAAGAAACAATAACTATTAACCAATTAATGACCGCAGAAGATGGGGTTTCTTTAGATGAGGTGATTGTAAAATCTGCAAATGTAAAAGAAACTGTATCTGCTCTTTTGTTAGATCAAAAAAAAGCAGTTGTTATTAAAGAAAGTATTGGAGCTCAAACATTGTCTAAAATAGGAGTTTCTGATGCAGCAATTGCAACAACAAAAATTACTGGAGTAACTAAAAGTGAAGGTTCTGGCAATATATACATTAGAGGTCTTGGAGATAGATATTTATCTACAACTATGAACGGATTACCAATTCCTTCAGATGATGTTGAGAATAAAAATATAAATCTAAATTTATTTTCAACTAGTATTATTGAAAATGTAGGAATAAGTAAAACGTATGCCACAAATAGTTACGCAGACCAAGGCTCTGGAAATGTAAATGTAAATTCTAAAAAGTTTTCTAAAAACGGATTTTCTATTTCTCTTGCAGGAGGTACAAATACAAATGTTTTAGAGGTGTCAGATTCATTTAGAAAAACAATTATAAATAAAGATGTTACTTTCGGTTTTCATCAAAAAAAATATGCGCTTCAAAATTTAATTACTTACCAAGGTTGGGATACAGAAAAAGAAACGACTCCAATAAATTATAGTGGTTCTTTTTCATCAGCAAGAAAATTTGAAATTTTTGGTAAAGATTTTTCTATTTTCTTAACAGGTTCTCATTCTAAATCTTTTGAATATCAAAATGGAGTTTTTAGAGCTTTTAGATCTAATGTTTTAGACAAAGCTTTTCCGGCAGTTTCTAGACAGATAAATAAAAATAGAGGTATTAACCCGAATGAAAATGATGTTGAAAGTTTTATTTCTAAAACAAATACAACAGGTTATGTAAACGTTGATTTTAAATTTAATAAAAACAATAAAATTAAATACAACACTTTGTTTGTAAATAAATCTTCAGATAATTTATACGAACAAGGTAGAAAAGGTTTTGGATATGTTTTTGATCAAGACCCTCAAGAAGATGGTGCTTTTGTAAGAGATCAAAACTTTAGACAAACAACAATGTTTGTGAATCAAATTTTAGGAAAACATCAATGGAACAAACATAACGAATTAAACTGGGCTGGAGGTTACAATTTTGTTTTAGCTGAAGAACCAAATAGAATTAGAAACGAAGTAAATATTTTAGATATTACTGCTTCACCAACCATTCAATATGCACACGTTGGAGATTTTCAACAAAGAAAATCGAGTCAAAAGATTCAAGATACAGAATACAATGGCTTTATAGAAAATAGATGGGCATTAGGTCAAAAAAATGAAGATAATGATAAACCTTATTCTTTAAATTATGGATTAAACTATAGATACAAAGAAAGAACATTTAAGTCTTTATTTGTGGGCGTAAGAGCTAAAGGTTTTACAGCTCCTTCTGTAGATGAGTTATCATCAACATTTACATCAACAGGATTTAATAATGGTCTTGTTTTAAGAACTTCTCCTGCAGATAGGTTTGAAGCAGATTTAACAATAATGGCGGGTTATGTAAACTTCGATTTTACTTTTGATAACAATTTGTCTGGTAACTTAGGTTTGCGTTTTGAAAGAGATGAAATTAATGCAATTTGGGATGTTGCTAACTATATTGATGTTGCAAACGGGGGCAGACCAAGATTAGGTACTCTTAATAAAGTGTATGAAAGTTTATACCCAAGTATAAATTTAAAATATGAGTTAGCAGAAGATAAATATTTACGTTTTGCTTCTAGTGTAACTCAAACTTTACCAGAATTTAAAGAATTATCTCCTTTTGAGTATGTCTCACCAACAGGTCGTGTTACAAGAGGTAATCCAAATTTAGAGAAATCAGAAATTTATAATTTCGATTTAAAATATGAAATGTATCCACAAAACGGACAAGTGTTTTCTGCTACAGCCTTCTACAAACAAATTAATGATCCTATAAATTTAGCTCAAACAAGAGGTTCTTCTGGTTATTTCTTTTATGCAAATACAGGTAAAAAAGCCACAATTTACGGTCTTGAAGTAGAAGCTAAAACAGATTTAATAAAAAATGATGATGATGAAGGTATCTTAAATTTAACAGGTAATATCACTAAAATGTGGTTAGAGCAAGATTTATTAAAAAACTTTCAATACAAAAATGTGACAAAGTCTAGTTTACAAGGCGCATCAGATTTTATTGCAAATGGCTCTTTAAGTTATAGTAATAAAAAAGAAAAAGAATTTATTGCAACATTAACGGGTAACTATGCATCCGATAAAATATTTGCACTAGGTTCTCCAGAAGATTTTTCTAATAGTTCTACTTTATATAATGATGAAATTATTGAAAAAGGATTTGTAACCTTAGATTTAGTTGTAAGTAAAGAAATTAACCAAAACTTAATGATAAGATTGGTTGGTAGAAATTTATTAAACCCTGTAATTAAACAAACACAATTAGTTAAAAGTCTAATTACCAATGTAGAAACTACAGAAATTGTACAATCTTATAAAAAAGGGAGTCAATTAACATTTAGTATAAAATACAGTTTTTAATCGAAAAGAATTCCACGAGGCTCTGCCTTAAGGATGGTTGATTTCAAAAAATTCTTTATTAACTATTATTTAACAAACCAGTAAAAAAACATTAAAACCTAACATACTATTAATATTTAGGTAAAGAAAACTAAAGAATAACTCAATTTCTTTGCATTATAAATAATAATTATATTAAAATAAAAATGAGAAAATCAATTTTTAAAATTTTAAACATAGTAGCGTTTTCTTTTGCTACTTTAACACTAACAAATTGTGGTAGTGATGAACCTTCTATTATTATAGAAGAACCATCTTCAGAAGTTGTAAAGAACTTAAAGGCTGGTATAATGAAAGGTAACTTAAAAGAAAGTTATACTTTAAATTCAAATACTGTTTATAATTTAAATTCATCATTTATTGTTGAATCTGGTGCAACCTTAACCATTCCTGCAGGAACAAGAATTCAAGCCGTAAACGGAGGAACAAGCGTTTATATTGCCGTTTTAAAAGGCGGTAAAATAGATATTCAAGGTACTTCTTCTAGTCCTGTATTTATGTCTTCTGCTTCTGGTAATCCTGGAGATTGGGGAGGCTTAACAATCTGTGGAGATGCTACAACTACAGCAGGAATTAATGCTGAGGCTGAAGTAGGTGGTTTTATTTATGGAGGAAAAAATGATGCAGATAACTCTGGATCAATTAATTATTTAGTAATTAAAGGTACAGGTGCTCAAATTAATCCTGATTCTCAATATAATGGAGTTTCTTTTTACGCTGTGGGTTCTGGTACAAAAATTAATAATATAGCCGTTATAAATGGTTCTGATGACGGCGTTGAGTTTTTTGGAGGTACAGTATCTGCAAGTAATTTATATTTAGAAAATAACGAAGATGATTCTATAGATTGGACTGAAGGTTGGAACGGTACCATAAATAACGCTTACATTTCGCATACAATTGCAGGTTTTTCTACAGTTTTTGAAGGCGATAAAATCAACAAAAACCCGAAGTTTAATAATATTACAGCAGTATCTACTGTTGGAGGAACAGCTTTACAGTTTAAAAAACAATCAGGAGCTACAATTAAAGGATTGTCATTATCAGGTTATGATAAATCTATAGATATGAAAGATGGTGGTTCTTTAGCAAATGTTATTATAGATGGTGTTGCTGCAAATCCATTATTATCTTATACGAATCCTCCTGTAACAAAAGCTTCAGATTTTGCTTGGGTAAACTCAAATGTATCTATACCTACTTCAGTTTTACAAGGTACAATAACAGGTAAAGTAACCTTAGATGCTTCTATAAAATATAAATTAAACTCTTCTTATATTGTTCAGTCTGGTGGCGAATTAGTAATTCCTGCAGGAACAAAAATTGAAGCTAGAAATGGCGGAACAGGAGTTTATATTGCAGTTTTAAAAGGCGGTAAAATTGATGTTCAAGGAACTAAGTCTAAACCCGTTGTAATTTCTTCTGTTGCTTCAAAACCAGGAGATTGGGGAGGTCTAACAATCTGTGGTGCAGCTTCTACTACAGCAGGAAAAAATGCTCAAGCTGAGGTTGGAGGCTTCATTTATGGTGGAACAAAAGATGATGATAATTCAGGTTCTATTAAATATTTAGTAATTAAAGGTACAGGTGCTCAAATTAATTCAGATTCTCAATATAATGGAATTTCTTTATACGCAGTAGGTTCTGGTACTACAATAGAAAATGTATCTATTGTAAATGGTGCAGATGATGGTATAGAGTTTTTTGGAGGTACTGTTTCTGCAACAAATCTGTATTTAGAAAATAATGAGGACGATTCTGTAGATTGGACTGAAGGCTGGAATGGTACAGTAACCAATACTTATATTTCTCATACAGTTGCAGGTTTTTCTACAGCTTTTGAAGGAGATAAAGACAATAAGAATCCTAAATTTGTAAATTTAACTGCTATCTCTACAGTAAAAGGAACAGCATTACAGTTTAAGAAAAAATCTGGTGCAACTATTACAAATATTTGGTTAGAAGGTTATGCTAAAAATATAGATATGAAAGATGGTGGGTCACTAGCAAATGTTATTATTGATGGAAAAGTAGCTTCTACAACAGCAAATTATAAAACAGGAACTAAAGTAGATGTAAGTGGTTGGACTTGGAAAAGTGCAGGCTTATAATAAAATTGGCAGTATCCAAAAAACTGTGTAAATACATAGTTTATTTTATTATTAGATAATAGGTTTTTAAAACTTGTTGTAAATAATTTCTTTGAATTTATATCATACTTCCATATCCATTAAACCCCATACTATAATAAAAGTATATTTAAAAAAAAGCCATCAAAAATTAATTTGATGGCTTTTTTACACTCAGTTTTTTAGTTAGAGTAATTTTTTTAGAAAGAATAATTCATCCCAAATAACCAATAAGATTGTAGTTTGTTATCAACATCTTTAAAATCGGCAGTAGGTTTTGGGTTTGTAACTCTAGTTCTTAAATTATTTAAAGCTTCTTGTTTGTTGTTGCGTAAACCTAATTCAAAACCAACTCCAATTCCTTTCCAAAGTGTATAGCCTAAAGCGTTTGTCCATGTCCAGTTAGACAAGTTCGTGTCTTTGTAACTTTGAAAAATAGATAGGTTAGATTTTACACTTAACTTCTTGTATTTTGCATTGTAATCTGCAACAACTTTTGCACCAGGTGAAGAGCTGTAAATACTCTCTCCAGAACTAAAAATAACATTGTAGTTGGCAGGATGGATAACCACAACCAATCTGCTGGTAGGTGTCCATGTAAAACCAACACCAATATCTAAAAACCCAGGATTGTTAAAGTTGTCTAATAAAGTTGTTCTGTATTCGCCTAATGCAGAAAGCGCCCATTTTTTATTTAGTCTTCTACCATATAAAGAAGATAAAGTAAAAACATCTGTTGCAGTTTCAAAATTTCCACTATCCTTTGGGTCGTCTTTGTCATCAATTTTTACCCAACCTATATTAATAGATCCAGAGTTTCTCCAAAAGAAATCTTTTTCTATAAGGTTTGCAAAACCGTTTACAGTAACACCAATATTACCAGCAGATGAGTTTGGCTCATTTTTAGAATACCAATTGTTAAACCCAGAAAGGTTACCACCTATTGTACCAAAAGCGCCTTTTCTCCAACCAGGAAGTGCATCAATTTTAGCTTGTAAAGCAGCTACTTCTGCTTGCAATTTTGCAATTTGTTCTTTTTTAGGAGCTTGTTCTTTTGTTAATTCTTCTTTTGTTTGTGCGTTTATTGTAAAGCTAAAGCACACCAATAAAATTAAGATGGATAATTTTTTCATTTTTTGTTTCATCATTTATTTAGAACGTTTAAAGATACGTTTTTCTTGTTTAGACAAATAAACTTTTTAATATGTCACTTTTTCGTGAAAACTATAATTTAAACCCAAACCAAATAGTTGTCTAAATTGAATTCGGCTAGAGGCATTGTCATCCATAAGAGTATGAAAAGTCATTTGCATTTTTATATGTTTGTTAACTTTAAAACGGATGTTGGTTTGATATTCTGTGTCTACATTGGCAATTTTATCTAAATAATCGGAATACAAAGTTAAAATATTTTCCATTTCGATGTTTTCCATCAGATTAAATTTAAAGTATCCTGCAAAGTTAAAACCGAAACTGAAAGCTGTATTTTTTCCTTGTTCTACACCAAATTTACCAGAAAAACGATTGTTAACAAAAGTAAATCTTGCAGTTGCAGGAGCAATATTTATATTTAAATTATCAGATTTTTTCCATAACATACCAGGTCCAAAAACTAAATATGCAGGAGCAAAGAAGTCTGATACTTTAATTTTAGGCTCTTTTTTATAATTGTACCCAGAAGTATATTGAGTTTTAAAGTTGGCAATAAAAGAGAAAAACCAATAATTTTTAGATTTTATACCTAAAAGAGAGTTCAACTCAAAACGGTCGTCAGTTTTTCGAAATCCTTTTTCACTTAAATGCGTTAAACCATACCCTGTAATAATTCTACTATCCCAGTTTACATTGTCTTTTTTATAATTAAAATCGTAGTTAATATTTATATTCCCTGCAACAGTGTTTTCTCCACCAGAAGCCCAATTAGAAAAAGAAGATTGATTAAAAATAAAAGCAAATCGTCCATTAATCTTCCATTTAGGAATAGAATCTGTTTTTTTTTGAGAAAACGTATTAGTTGTAAAAATAATTACAAAAAGTAAAAAAAATTTCTTCATAAGGAAAAATTATAGCTCGCAAAAATAATAAGGTAAGTAATAATATAAACGTTTTTTTTAATTTTACTTTTTTAATCTATAAATGGGTACTGTAGAGCAAGCTTCACCAAACATTATAGATTTTGCAATAGGCTGTAACTTTTCTATTAAAAAAGCATAAGCAGAATCTGGTATGGGTTTATTTGCACATCCTTTTATAATTACGGGTGAATTTGCAAAATCTTTAAAATCTAAAAAACTAATTAATTCTTGATAAATTGCAGTTTCTAACAATTCTAAATTACCAATAACAACTTTATTTGCAAAAGGAGTAATTTCTGATGCAACTAACATAAATGCCCAAGAAGGTATAATTGCATCTGCAGAACAAGTTATTGCCACAAAAGAATTTTTGTATTGTGTCCAATCGTGATTTTTAACAGACGCTCTAAAATCTTTTTCTTTTAGAATTAATTCTTGATGTAACCAGTCTTTAATATCAAACAAAACTCTTTTCCCGTCAGGATAAATTTCTTCTAAATCGAAGGTTTTTAGTTTGCTGTTGGCTACTCTATTTATAATTTCTTCTGCCATTGATTTAAGTTTCAAAGTTTCAAAGTTTCAAAGTTTCAAAGTTTACACTTTTAACTCATCACTTAAAACTCAACATTCATAACTAATTACAACATTCCTAATTCTAATTTTGCTTCTTCACTCATCATATCTTGTGTCCAAGTTGGGTCGAAAGTAATTTCTACTTCACATTCATTTATTTCCTTTAAAGTTTTTACTTTATCTTCAACTTCTACAGGTAACGTTTCTGCAACTGGGCAATTGGGCGATGTTAAGGTCATTAATATTTTTGCATTATTTTCATCAGAAACAAAAACGTCATAAATTAAACCTAATTCATATATATCTACAGGAATTTCAGGGTCGTAAATAGTTTTTACAACTCTTACAATTTTGTCTCCTATTTCTTCTAGTTCTTTGTCTGTCATTGTTTTAACTCTTAATTAGTTAGTTTAGTTTGCTGTGCAATGGCATACATTTTTATATGTTTTATCATAGAAACCAAACCATTGGCTCTTGTGGGAGATAAATGTTCTTTTAATCCAATTTTATCAATAAAATCTGTGTTGGCAGTTAAAATATCTCCTGGTTTTTGATTAGAATAAACGCGCAACAACAATGCCACAATTCCTTTGGTTAAAATAGCATCACTATCTGCAGTAAAGGTTATTTTATCTGCATCTAATTCAGAATACAACCAAACTTTTGATTGACAGCCTTTTATTAAATTCTCATCTAATTTATATTTTGCATCAATAATTGGCAAAGATTTTCCTAATTCTATAATGTATTCATAGCGTTCCATCCAGTCATCAAACATAGAAAACTCGTCAATAATTTCTTCTTGTATTTCTTTGATAGTCATTTTTAAAACTTATTTTTGCGCTTTATAAAAAAGTTTTGCAATTATTGTGCAAAACTACTGATTAAATTTAAGAAATGAGCAAATTATTAGCAGTTGGTACAGTAGCTTTTGATGCTATTGAAACTCCTTTTGGAAAAACGGATAAAATATTAGGAGGTTCAGGAACTTTTGTAGGTTTGGCTGCAAGCCAATTTGGTGTAGAAACAGGAGTTGTTTCTGTGGTTGGTGGAGATTTTCCGGAGGCATATTTTAAAATGATGAATGCTAAAGGAATAAATACTGACGGAATTGAAGTTGTAAAAGAGGGTAAAACTTTCTTTTGGAGTGGTAAATATCATAATGATATGAATTCTAGAGATACCTTAATTACTGAATTAAATGTGTTAGAGAACTTTACACCTGTAGTACCTAAAGAGTTTAAAAATGCGAGCATTGTAATGTTAGGAAATTTACACCCTTTAGTACAAGCATCTGTTTTAGATCAAATGGAAAAAAGACCCCAATTGGTAGTTTTAGATACGATGAATTTTTGGATGGATATTGCACTAGATGATTTGCATACTGTTTTAAAAAGAGTAGATGTAATTACTATTAATGATGAAGAAGCACGTCAACTTTCAGGAGAATATTCTTTAGTAAATGCTGCAAAGAAAATTCATAAAATGGGACCTAAATATGTAGTCATTAAAAAAGGAGAGCATGGAGCTTTATTGTTTAATGAAGGAAGTATGTTTTACGCACCTGCTTTACCTTTAGCAGAAGTTTTTGATCCTACAGGAGCAGGAGATACTTTTGCAGGTGGTTTTTGTGGGTATTTAGCAAAGACAGAAGATGTTTCTTTTGAAAATATGAAGAACGCCATTATATATGGTTCTAACTTAGCTTCTTTTTGTGTAGAAAAGTTTGGGACAGAGCGTATGCAAGAGCTAAAAACAGATGAAGTAAAAGAGCGTTTACAAGCATTTAAAGAATTAACACAATTTGACATAAAAATGTCTTAATTTTAATCCGCGGTTTTTTGCTGCGGATTTTTTTTACAACAACACAACAAAAACAACAAAAACTAATGAGTGACGCTATTAAACATGAATGTGGAATTGCACTTGTTCGATTAAAAAAACCATTACAATTTTATAAAGATAAATACGGTTCTGCTTTTTACGGAATAAATAAAATGTATTTATTAATGGAAAAACAGCACAATCGTGGTCAAGATGGTGCTGGTTTTGCAAGCATAAAATTTAATGTTGCTCCTGGTACAAGATATATTAGTAGAGTTCGTTCTAACAAATCGCAACCAATTCAAGATGTTTTTGCACAAATAAACGAACGTTTAAATGGTGTTTTAGAACAAAACCCTAATAAAAAAGATGACGTTGTATGGCAAGAAGAAAATATGCCTTATATAGGGAACTTGTTTTTAGGCCATGTGCGTTATGGAACTTTTGGTAAAAATAGCATAGAAAGTGTACATCCTTTTTTGCGTCAAAGTAATTGGAGGCATCAAAACTTAATTGTTGCGGGTAATTTTAATATGACAAACTCTAGACAACTTTTAGACGAGTTGGTAGAGTTAGGGCAGCATCCAAAAGAGTTTACAGATACTGTAACTGTGATGGAAAAAATAGGTCATTTTTTAGAAGATGAAGTAGCAAAATTGTATCAACAAGCAAAGAAAAAAGGATTCAATAAAAAAGACGCATCACCTTATATAGAAGACAATTTAAGTATTAAAAAAGTATTAAAAAGATCTTCTAAAAATTGGGATGGTGGTTATGCAATGGCAGGTTTAGTTGGTCATGGAGACGCTTTTGTGTTGCGTGATCCAAATGGAATAAGACCCACTTATTTTTATGAAGATGATGAAGTTGTTGTTGTAGCATCAGAAAGACCAGTGATTCAAACAGTTTTTAATGTGTCTATTAAAGAAGTAAAAGAGCTCGAAAGAGGACACGCATTAATTATTAAAAAGAGTGGGAAAACTTCTATTAAACAAGTTTTAGAGCCCAAAGAAAAATTAGCATGTTCTTTTGAGCGTATTTATTTTTCTAGAGGTAGTGATGCTGGTATTTATAAAGAACGTAAAAATTTAGGAAAATATGTATTTCCTAAAATTTTAAAATCTATTGATAGTGATATTTCGAATACCGTTTTTTCTTACATTCCAAATACAGCAGAAACCTCATTTTATGGAGTAACAGAAGCTGCTGAAGATTTGTTGAATGAACAAAAAACAGCAAAAATTTTATCTGGAGGTAAAAATTTATCAGCCAAAAAAGTTACCGAAATTTTATCTGAAAGACCACGTTTTGAAAAAATAGCAATTAAAGATGCAAAATTAAGAACTTTTATTGCCGATGATAATAGTAGAGATGATTTGGTAGAACACGTTTATGACATAACTTACGGCGTTGTAAAACCAACAGATAATCTTGTTATTATTGATGATAGCATTGTTAGAGGAACCACTTTAAAGAAAAGTATTATTAAGATTTTAGACAGATTAAAGCCTAAAAAAATAGTAGTAGTTTCTTCTGCACCTCAGATTCGTTATCCAGATTGTTACGGAATTGATATGGCAAGAATTGACGCTTTTATTGCATTTAAAGCGGCTTTAGAGTTGTTAAAAGAAACCAATCAATATCTTATTGTTGACCAAGTTTATAATAAATGTAAAGAGCAACAATCTAAATCTGACTCTGAAATTGTAAACTATGTAAAAGAAATTTATAATCCTTTTACTGCTAAACAAATTTCTGATAAAATTGCTCAAATGTTAAAAACCGAAGATATTAAAGCAGAGATAGAAGTTATTTATCAATCTATAGAAGGTTTGCATAAAGCGTGTCCAGATAATTTAGGTGATTGGTATTTTACAGGTAATTATCCTACGCCTGGTGGCCATAGAGTGGTAAACCAAGCATTCATAAATTTTTATGAAGGAAATGACAAAAGAGCTTATTAAGTTTAAATAAAACTTTTCTTAATTATTTATCTATAAAAATAAATTTAACTACTTAATAGATTTTTTTTGTAAAGGTTTTACCTAAAAATTTACATAGAAAAAGAGCAAATTATTTTAATTCGCTCTTTTTTGTGTTTTTAACAAATGAGGATTTACTTAAAAATACTTTTTCTTCTTTAGAAGTAAAAGTTTACCCAAACCCTACATCAAATATTCTAAATTTTAAAGTTGATAATCAACAAATAGAATCATTAAAAATATATTCTTTATTTGGTAAAGGAGTCTTAAAGTTCTCTAATAAAAACGGAATTAAAAAGATCAATATTTCAAATTTAACTTCAGGAGTTTATGTGTTGCAATTAAATACTGATAAAGGATTTTTTAGTAAAAAAATCATCAAAAAATAAGGCAAATGCCCTATTTCAAAAATTGTGAACTACAAATATTTTTGGAAAGAATTTATAACCTAAAAAACACATCAAAAAATGAAAAGTATTAAAAACAACATCATTTTAACATTAATGCTGCTTGCATTCTTATCAATAAATGCACAATCATTTTTAAAGAAAAAAGAAAGAAAAGCTTATAAATGTGGCTATGTGTATAAAGAAAGTTTCTTTAAAAAATTAAAACCAATGAAACTGATTTCTAAAGTTACAGGTGGTTTAATAAAAGCAAAACCAAAATCAGATTTAAAAGATGTTGCTTTAGCCGTTAATTATGCTTCGGGTTTAATCCCAAAAAGCCAATTAGATTTTGCAACAAAAACTCCAGATTGGGAAACTTGTGGAGAAGGAGTTTCTGTTTTCTTTTTAAACAAAGCAGGTATAGGTTTAACTGATACAGATAAAGATGTAAAATTAAACGGAACAAAATTAGAAAAAGCAGGAATGGGAACTTATTTTCAGGGTTTTTCTGCGGATAAAAGAGGAACTCAAAATGTAGAAATTACAAGTTCTACTGGCAATAAAGTTACTCTAAATATCGAGCCCGCAAAACCGTTAAAAATTCTGTCTGTAAACGGAGTAGAAAAAGGAGGAGATATTATTATTGATGGTACAAAAGATGTTGTTATAGAATTAGAAGGGGGCAATGCAGACCCCAATTCAGAATTGTATGTAGAAATAATTATTAGTGCTATGAGTTTAAAAGTACAAACACATTTATATCCATCTAAAGCTACAAACACCATTGTAGTTCCTAAAGAATCTTTCAAAAATTTTGAAAACTCGCCTTTGCCAATCATCAAAAAAAACACCTTGTCAGTTACAAGAGTTAAACACCAAATGATATACAATACAGATGCAGGTGTTATTCAAAAAATTGCTACTTTTTCAGATTTCACCCCAATATTAATTAAGAGTGATATTGCTGGTGGAAGTTTAATTGGAAACTCTTTTAATAAAGATAAAAATACGAATGCTTCAGGTAAATTTAAAACTGTAGAAGGGGAGTATAATGTAAAAATTATAAAAGGAAATCCGTATACACATCCTCCAGTAGATAAAATGAAAAATATTGGTATTTCATCATTTGTAGTGAGAGGTAATTTATTCAAGAAAAAGACTACAACCACAGAAAAAACAACTTACGGTTTTCAAACTAAAACAATTACAACCACTAAAAAAACAATTAAAAAATGGTTTCCAAAGTTAACAGATAATACTTGGCAAACATTTGTAAATAAATTATATGATGAATTTAAAAGTAATTTAAACGGTTTAGGAATTAATGTTGTTGCTGTAAATAAGATTGTCAACTCTAAAGCTTATTCAGAAATGAAACCAATTTCTGATACAGTTACAGCAACTTTTATAGAAAAAGGGGCATATGGTACAAAAAGATTGATAAAAACTGGAGCTTTAGATTATATCAAAGACATAAAAACTACGTTTCCTGCGGATTATACCAATGAAAAAATTATCAAACAATTAAGTTTAGATGGCGTTATTGCAGTTACCATAGATTTAGATTTCGACTTAGAAAGCGAAGGATTAAATCCGGTAATTAAAATAGCAGCTTTTGCGCCAAATGTTTCTTATAGAATGGCAGGTAAATACTTTGAAATGGATTTTTCTACCAAAGCAAAATCGTTAAAAGAAGCAGGTAAATACAATACTATAACTGGCGGACCAGAAGAAGCTGTTTATAAAGTGATAAAAGGAAATGAATTTTTTAAAGCATTTCAATTAGCAATGAGAGAGTTAAAAAAAGGTGAAAAAGAAAACCCTGCGTATCATAAAATTTGGAAAGATAGAATGTAATAATGTTAAAAAGAAAAAGTAGTTATCTCAAAAAAAGCATCCAAATTTTGGATGCTTTTTTTTCTAGAATTTATACCTTCAGCAAAAATTATTTTTAACAAGATATACAAAATCAATCTTTAAAATTGCAAATAAAAGTTAGTTTTAAGTGATTTTTAGTATCTTTAAATTGAAAAAATGAAATAAAATTACAGAAAATGAAAAAACAATTTATTATTATTTTCTTTTTAACTTCTGCCATATTTGCCCAAACTGGGCCAGGAGGTGTGGGTAATATTGATGGAACATCAACTTTAAAAGTTTGGTTAAGAGCAGACGATTTAGATGCAGATAATGATATTACTGATAATCCAGCAGACGGAACAGTTGTTTCCACTTGGTCAGATTATAGTGGTAATTCTAATAATTATACTCAAACCGGAACAAACAGACCTACCTATTCTACAGGCACCTACAATGCTGTTAATTTTAATGCAAGTGCAGCTACTGTACAGTATATGAATGCACCAAGTACAGGTTCTTACAGTAATTCAAGTGCTTTTTTTGTAACTACCCCAGTAAATGTAAGTACATCACATTCTTTATTTGATGGTAGTGCCACTTCTCTAAGAGCTGAACAATGGAATAACACTAATTTAGTTGGTTTTACACGTTATGGAGTTGCAGATTATTCTTCTAGCTTATCAACTCCTTTTGGCACAAGGTCACTGTTTTCTTTTCATAAAGCGTCTGGTTCTTCAACAATGAATATTAGAAGAAATAATGGTAGTAATAATGTAAATATTGGTTCTACAACAGCTGGAATTCCTTATGATAGATTGGGAGATGATAATGCTTCTACTGATGACGCTAGTGGAGATTTTTTTGAAGTCATTCTCTTTAACGCAAGAGTTAACAACGCACAAAGAATAATTATTCAAAATTATTTAAGTGCTAAATATGGTAATATCTCTATTTCACAAAATTATTACAATGAAGATAATGCAGCTAATGGGAATTTTGATTTTAAAGTAGCTGGAATTGGAAGAACAAATGCATCTAATATTCATTCAGATTCTCAAGGTACAGGTATTATAAAAATTAACAATCCTTCTAGTTTAGGAAATGGAGATTTTCTTTTTTGGGGAGAAGATGTAAAAGATGCAGATTATGATTTTTCTTTATCAACATCAGCATCAGATTATGCTTCAAGAATTGATACAAAATGGAGAGTTAGCGAGAGAAATAGCGTAGGTACTGTAACAGTAAGTGTAAAAGCTTCTGATATCAATTTTAATTCTACAGAAGGTTGTAATCAGCTGCAAATAGTGGTTGATAATGATAGTGATTTTTCATCACCAACAAATACATATACATTTACATTAAGTGGTGGTGTTTATACTGCAACTGGTGTAGATTTTACTAATAATGATTATTTTACACTTCAATACACAGATGTTATAGTGTTAGATGGAGCAACAGCTTATAATGGTTCTGGTACTTCTAATAAACCAAATACATCTGACGATTGTTATAAATTATTAGTAAAAACCAATACACTAACGTTAACTGAAAATGGTGATGTTAGAGAAGTTGAAATAGAATCAGGTGCAATTTTAGCTGTAAATAGCGGTTTTCGTTTAAAAGTTACCAATGGAATAAATAATGGTGGAGAAATTCGTTTAGTGGGTACATCACAATTAGTGCAAACTCACACAGGAACAAACTTAAATACAGGAACAGGAAACCTTTTTGTAGACCAAACAGCAAGTACATCAACAGAATTTCATTCAGGTTATTGGACTTCACCTGTTACCGAAAACGGCTCTACATTTACAATTAGTGGCGTGTTAAAAGATGGGGCTACACCTACAGCTGCTACTGCTACAATAGGAGAAGCTGCTGATATCGATTTTATTGCTGATTTAGATGGAGATGCTTCTGCATCTCCCATAAAAATAAGTACAAGATGGTTAGCAAAATTGGTTAATGCTGCAGATTGGACGCGTTTTTTAAGCCCAACAGGTGCTAGTTTTAATCCAGGAGAAGGTTGGAATATGAAAAGTGTGGGAGCAACGTTTACGTTTAAAGGAAGACCTAATGATGGTACCTATACAATTCCTATAGATAAGGATAAATTTAGTTTAGTTGGTAATCCTTATCCATCAGCATTAGATTCAGAAACCTTTATTTCTGATAATACTTCAGCCATTAATGGTACTTTATATTTGTACAATAGTGCTAGCGATAATACTCACGTTAGAAACGATTATACAGGTACTTATTCTACAATAGTTTCTGGTGTTACAATTGGTGGAGGTAGATATTTACCTATTGGGCAAGCATTTTTTGTAGCAAGAACAGCAGATGGTTCTGGGACAATTACTTTTCAGAATTCTCAAAGAGCAATTACAGCAATTTCAAATACAGCTACTATCGTTGCAAAAGGAGCTTCAAAGAAAAAAGAAACTACCTCAAAATTTATTACAACTGATAAAGATTTTCCTATTTTACGTTTTGGTTTTGGTATTACAACTGATGATGATTTTAATTTTAAAAGACAAATAGCAGTTGCTTTTAGAAAAGGAAAAACTGCTGGTTTTGAAAATGGTTATGATGGAGAAATGTGGGATAAAAAACCTAGTGATATAAACCTTAAAGTAGAAGGAAAAGAGAATCCTTATGTTATTTCTACCATTCAAGAATTTGATGAAAACATTGAAATTCCTTTAAATTTAGAGGTAGATAAAAACAGAGAAGTAACTCTTAAAATCGATGCTTTAGAAAATTTTGATGATGTTACTGTTTATTTAAATGATAAGTTAACTGACAAAAAATATAATTTAATAAAAAATGATGCTGTAAAAATTGATGTAATTCAAGGAAAATATTCAGATAGATTCTCTATTTCTTTTAAATATGAGTTGTTACAAGACAGTAATTATGATTTTGTAAAAATGTATTACTCTAAAAATAACAATAGTATTATTATCAGAAAATCGAATCCAATAGACATAAATGAATTAAGAATTTATGATATTAATGGAAGAGAAGTTTTTAGAAAATTAAATAATAGTAAAAGTAACAGGTTAGAGTTTATGCTGCAAAGAGAACTAAACACAGGCGTTTATATTTTAAAATTAGAATCAGACAAAGGCATTATCTCTCAAAAAATAGGAATATAAAAAACGAGACTGCCTTAATTAGGCAGTCTCGTTTTAAACTTATTATTTTCACAACTGAGTGAGATACAAAGAAAGACGAGGTCTTTTATTTTGCAGCTGAATAACGTTTTTCAACTTCATTCCAGTTAATTACTTTAAAGAAAGCATCAATATAATCGGGTCTTCTATTTTGATAGTTTAAATAGTAAGCGTGTTCCCAAACATCTAATCCTAAAATAGGAGTTCCACCACAAGCTATCCCTGGCATTAAAGGATTGTCTTGGTTTGGCGTAGAACAAACTTCTACTTTTCCTCCTGGATGTACACACAACCAAGCCCAACCTGAACCAAATTGAGTTGCTGCAGCTTTAGAAAAAGTTTCAATAAAAGCATCTTTAGAACCAAAAGCAGCTTCTATTGCATCTTTTAATTCTCCCGATAAATAACCTCTATCTTCAGGATTCATCACTGTCCAAAATAAAGAGTGATTAAAAAATCCACCTCCATTATTTCTAACAGCTGCATTGTTCATATCTAAATTAGTTAAAATATCTTCTATCGATTTTCCTTCTAAATCTGTTCCTGCAATTGCTCCGTTTAATTTTGTTGTATATCCATTATGATGTTTGCTATGGTGAATTTCCATAGTTCTAGCATCAATATGTGGTTCTAACGCATCATAAGCGTATCCTAATTCTGGTAATTGAAAAGCCATTTTTATGTTTTTTAAAAGTTAGTATATTTTTTACGATTGTAAAATTAACTATAAATAGATGGTTTTACAAGAAGTTTGTGTTTTGAAAACTTATAGAAGTATAAAAAAGATTTATTCTCCGTATTTCTGCATAAATTCTTCCAATTCTTCTACCATATTTATACTACCACAAATAAAAGGAACTCTTTGGTGTAATTCTGTAGGTTCTACATCTAAAGTACGTTTATATCCATCAGAAGATTTTCCGTTAGCTTGCTCTGCTATAAAAGCCATAGGATTGCATTCGTACAATAAACGCAATTTTCCGTCAGGATTTCTAGAACCTTTTGGGTACATATAAATTCCGCCTTTAATCATATTTCTATGAAAATCAGACACCAAAGAACCAATATATCTACTCGTATAAGGTCTTACTCCTTCTTCTTCTTGACAATATTTTATATATTTTTTTACTCCCATAGGAAAATCTAAATAATTACCTTCATTTACAGAATAAATAGTACCATCTTCTGGGAATTCCATATTTGGGTGCGATAAGTAAAAAGAACCAATTGCAGGGTTTAATGTAAATCCGTTTACACCATCGCCAGTAGTATAAACCAACATAGTAGAGGTACCATAAACCACATAACCAGCAGCAACTTGCTCACTTCCTTTTTGTAAAAAGTCTTGTAATTGTACAGGAGTTCCTACAGGAGTAACTCTTCTGTAAATAGAAAAAATGGTTCCAACAGAAACATTTACATCAATATTAGATGAACCATCTAATGGGTCTATTAAAACTACATATTTGTTTTGATGTTGCTCATCTTGACTGTTTATTGTAATAAAACTATCTTCTTCTTCGCTAGCAATCCCACAAACTATATTTCTTCTTGTTAAGGTTTGAATAAATTTATCATTAGCATAAACATCTAGTTTTTGTTGGTCTTCACCTTGTATGTTTGTATCTCCAAAAGCACCAATAATGTCAACCAAACCAGCTTTATTCACTTCATGATTTACCACTTTTGCAGCTAATCTAATAGAGTTTAAAAGGCTAGATAATTCACCAGAACTGTATTTAAAAGATGCTTGATTTTCAATAATAAATTCACCTAAAGTTTGTCTTTTTGCAGTCATTTTCTTATCAGAATTTGTTTCAACAAATATCTAAACTTTTTTTAGTTACTACAACGATTTCGAAAGTTAATTTTAAAGTATAAAATTTTAAACAAATCAAAAATAAGTGTGTAAAATAGTTAAATATTTTTTGTCGAAATCAAAAAAACTATCTTTGACTAAAATTAAAGTAATATGCGTTTTTCTATAAGGTTTGCAGAAAAAAAAGATATGCAATCTGTATTAGATTTAATTACAGAATTAGCTGTTTTCGAAAAAGAACCCAATGCTGTAGAAATTACTGTTGATGATCTGTTGAAAGATGGTTTTTCTAAAAACCCAAAGTTTAAAATTTTTGTAGCTGAGCAAGAAAACACAATCATTGGAATTGCTTTATTTTACGAGCGTTTTTCTACTTGGAAAGGAAGAACAATTCATTTAGAAGATTTAATTGTAACAAAAAGTAAACAAAAAATTGGAGCAGGAAAAGCGTTATATAAAGCTGTTTTAAAATATGCGCACAATAATAATTTTAAAAGAGTTGCTTGGGAAGTTTTAGATTGGAACACCAATGCCATCAATTTTTATAAAAGTACGGGCGCAACTTATTTAAAAGATTGGTCTGTAGTACAAATGAACAAAGAGAATTTAGCAAAATTTATTCAAGATAATTAAAATGAAGATTTTTAAATTTGGTGGAGCATCTGTAAAAGATGCAGAAAGTGTAAAAAATGTAGCCAGAATTTTACAAGATGAAGGTACAGAAAACACAGTTGTAGTTGTTTCTGCAATGGGTAAAACAACAAATGCTTTTGAAGAAGTTATAAATGCGTATTACAATAAAACAGACAAGCTTTCTGAAAAGCTAGGCGTAATTGAAGATTTTCATAAAAATTTGATGAATGATTTGTTTCATAAAGAAGATGAAATTTATAGAGAAGTTGAGATTCTTTTAGGCGAATTAAGTTGGTTTTTAGCCAGAAATACATCAAGAAGATTTAATTATGTGTACGATCAAATTATTTGTTTTGGAGAGCTGCTATCAACAAGAATTATAAGTGCATATTTAACAAAAACTGGAATCAAAAATAATTGGTTCGATGTTAGAAATTATATAAAAACCGATAGCAATTATAGAGATGCAAAAGTAGATTGGAAGTTGACACAAGACATTATTTCTAATAAATTAGATGCATCAAAATTAAATATTACACAAGGTTTTATAGCTGCAAATGATACTGAAAACACCACCACTTTAGGTAGAGAAGGTTCAGATTATACTGCCGGAATTTTTGCCTATTGTTTAAATGCAGAAAATGTAACTATCTGGAAAGACGTGCCAGGCGTTTTAAATGCAGATCCAAGAGTTTTTTCTAATACTACTTTGTTAGAACAAATTTCTTACGAAGAGGCAATTGAAATGGCTTTTTATGGTGCTTCTGTAATACATCCAAAAACGTTACAGCCTTTAGAAAGAAAGGAAATTCCTTTATTGGTGCGTTCTTTTGTAAACCCAAAAGAAACAGGAACTAAAGTTTCTAAAGGAGCAAGATTGGTACCTTATATTCCTTGTTTTATAGTTAAGAAAAATCAAATTTTAGTATCAATTTCTGCCTTAGATTTTTCTTTTATGGTAGAAAATAATATTAGTTATATTTTTAAAAAATTACACGATTATCAACTAAAAGTTAACTTAATTCAGAACTCAGCCATTAGTTTTTCGGTTTGTATTGATAATAAATTTAACAAGTTTGATGCTTTTTACGATGAGTTAAAATCGCAATTTAAAATTGAGGTTCAAAAAGAAGTAGATTTGTATACTGTACGTCATTTTGATAAAAATGCAGTTCATAATATAGAAGAAAAAGGAAAATCACTTTTAAAACAAGTGAATAAAGAAACGATTCAAATTGTTATAAAAAAATAAAAATTTTCTTATAAATCAAAAAATGTAAAAAAGGTTTTTATCTTTTTTTAACAAAGATGAAATAGCACTTTTAGAAAGAGATATTAACATATTTTTAAAAGAATAATATGTTTAAAACTCAAGTTTCTTATATCATTTTTTAGTATGTTTGCATTTACGTCTAATTACAACTTATGGCATTAGTAACATCTAAAGAAATTGCGCAAGTAATTGGTTTACAGAAACTTGGTTTTTTTGGAACTTTTATTGGATGGATTTTATTAAGAGTCCTTCGTATTTCAGCTATTAATAAGATTTATGACAAGAATAAAAGCAAATCTGATTTAGTTTTTCTAAATGGTGTTTTAGATGATTGTAATATTGAATTTGAAATTCCAGAAGAAGACTTAAAAAGGATTCCAAAAGAAGGTGCTTTTATTACTGTTTCTAATCATCCACTTGGTGGTATAGATGGCATTTTATTGTTAAAACTTTTAATCGAAAAAAGAGCAGATTATAAAATTATAGCCAACTTTTTATTGCATAGAATAGAACCGTTAAAACCTTATGTAATGCCTGTAAATCCTTTTGAAAATAGAAAGGATGCAAAATCGAGTGTAGCAGGAATTAAAAGTGCCTTATTACATTTAAGAGAAGGAAAACCTTTAGGTATTTTTCCAGCAGGCGAAGTTTCTACTTATAGAGATGGTAAATTAATGGTTGATAAACCTTGGGAAGAAGGTGCTGTAAGATTGATAAAAAAAGCAAACGTACCTGTAATTCCTATTTATTTTCACGCCAAGAATAGCAGGCTGTTTTATGTACTTTCTAAAATTAGCGATACATTTAGAACCGCAAAATTACCATCAGAATTACTCTCACAAAAACATCGGATTATAAAAGTAAGAATAGGAAAACCTATTTCTGTTAAATCTCAAAATGAATACAAAGACATTCCTTCTTTTTACGAGTTTATAAGAAAGAAAACTTATATGTTGGCAAATCCTTTTGAGAAAGCACATAAATTAATTTCAACTCAAAACATCAAAATAAAAAAACCTGCCAGAAAAATTACCCCTCAAAGAAATACTGATTTATTTATAAAAGAAGTAGAAGCTTTAAGAGAAAAAGATGGTAGACTTTTAGAAAGTAAAAATTACGAAGTATTTTTTGCCAACGCAAAACAGATTCCGAATTTATTACATGAAATAGGACGTTTAAGAGAAATTACTTTTAGAGATGTTGGAGAAGGCACAAACAAAGCTATAGATTTAGATAAATACGACAAGTATTATTACCATATGTTTTTGTGGGATAGAGAAGCAAATTGTTTAGCTGGAGCCTACAGAATGGGGCTTGGAAAAGAAATTTATAAAAAATATGGTATTAATGGTTTTTACATTCAAACATTGTTTAGAATAGAACCAGAATTACACCAAATGATGGAGAATACCATAGAAATGGGTAGAGCTTTTATTATTGGTGAATATCAACAAAAACCAATGCCTTTATTTTTACTTTGGAAAGGTATTGTACACGTTACTTTACGTTATCCAGAACATAAATATTTAATGGGCGGAGTTTCTATTAGCAATCAGTTTTCTGAGTTCTCAAAGTCGTTAATGATTGAGTTTATGAAATCTCATTATTACGATCCATATATTGCACAATATATTTATCCGAAGAAAGAATTTAAAGTAAAATTAAAAGACGGAGACAAAGATTTTGTGTTTGATGCCACTAAAGCAGATATGCAAAAATTTGATAAATTTATCGATGAAATTGAGCCTGGAGCATTAAGAATTCCTGTCTTAATTAAAAAATATGTAAAACAAAATGCACGTTTAGTGGCGTTTAATGTAGATCCAAAATTTAACAATGCCGTAGACGGATTAATGTACATTAAAGTAGCAGACATACCAGATAGTACAGTAAAACCTGTGATGGAAGAATTTCAAGCAGAATTAGAGCGTAAAGCTACTGAACTTCAGGGTAGTAATAAATAATTCTTTTTAATTTTTTGCTAAATTTAGAAGGATGTAAGGTCATTTTAAAGACTTATATTCGAAGTTAGAGAAGCTATATTTTTTAAAGTTTAGAATAACCAAATTAAATACTAAACCTGCCAAAACTTCAGTTTTTTTCATTTGGTATAGTTTTCGCTTTCAGTAGTTTAAAATTATATAAATGAAAACATTTTTAAAAATCTTATTAACGGCTTTGGCAGTAATTATTTTAGCCAATATTTTAACCGGAATTACAGTAACAGGTTATGTTTCTGCAATTATTGTAGCAGTAGTAATTTCTTTGCTAAATATGTTTGTACGTCCACTTCTAATCTTTTTTACCCTACCAGCAACCATTGTAACTTTAGGTTTATTCTTATTTGTAATCAACGCTTGTATTATTTTGTTGGCAGATAAATTGGTAGATGGTTTTGCAGTTTCTGGTTTTTGGGCAGCCTTGTTTTTCAGTATATTACTGTCCATTTTTAGGTCGGCATTATTTTCATTATTAAAAGAAGATAAGAAAACATTAAAATAACTGAAATAGAAGTATTTAAACATTTGTGCAATCAATAAAAATGACTAATTTTGCACTCGATTTTTTAAAGAATAAGAAATGAATATTACAAAAGAAAACATAGACGCGTTAAACGCAGTTGTAAAAGTAGATATTGTTGCAGATGATTATCAAGCAAAAGTAACAGAAGTATTAACAGATTATCGTAAAAAAGCAGACATTCCTGGTTTTAGAAAAGGACACGTACCAATGGGAATGGTAAAAAAACAATATGGTAAATCTGTAATGATAGATGAGGTTAACAAGCTTTTACAAGATTCTTTAAACAAATTTATTACTGAAGAAAAATTAGATATCTTAGGAAACCCTTTGCCAAGAGTTCAAGATGATTTTAACTGGGATGCAGATAAATTTTCTTTTGAATTCGAATTAGGTTTAGTACCAGAATTTGAGGTTGATTTAAATGGTAAAAACAAAGTAAAACAATACAATATTGTTGCTACTGATGAATTAATTGATGAAGAAGTAAAAAACTTACAAACTCGTTACGGAAAAATGAGTTCTTTAGAGGAAGCAACTGAGCACGCTAATGTAACGGGTACTTTTGTAAACGAAGAGAATGACATCAATAAAAAATCTACTTTTTTAGTTAACGACCTTAAAGGAAAGAAAAACGAAAAGAAAGTAATTGGAGCTAAAGTAGGTGATGTAATTGAATTTGATACAAAAAAATTATTCGAAGACGACCATAAATTACAACACATTTTAGGAGTTTCTCACGATGTAATTCACGATTTAGATATTACGGTTACTTTTACAGTAGAAGAAATTACAAAAACAGAATTAGCAGATTTAGACAAAGAATTGTTCGATAAATTATTTACAGACGGTAGTGTTTCTACAGTAACAGAATTAAGAGAAAAAATTAAGGAAGATGCAGAAAAGCAATTCTTACAACAAGGAGATCAACAATTATTAAATGCAATTACAGAGCATTTAATAGAAAACACAAAGTTTGATTTACCTGCAGAATTTTTACAAAAATGGTTAGCAACTGCAGGAGAAAAAGAATTATCTGCAGATGAAGCTGCAGCCGAGTACGAAAAATCTGAAAAAGGTTTACGTTATCAATTAATCGAAGGTAAGATTATGAAAGATAACGATATCAAATTAGAATATCAAGAATTGGTAGACTACGCCAAAGGATTTATCCGTCAGCAAATGGCTCAATTTGGTAATATGAATCCAGAAGAAAAAGAATTGGATGATATTGCTGGTAGAATCTTACAGAATCAAGAAGAAGCACAAAAATTGCAATCTCAATTAATCAGTCAAAAATTATTGACTTTCTTTAAAGAGAATATGAAATTTAAAACAAAAGAAGTTTCTTACGAAGATTTCATTAAAGAGGTTTATAAATAGACAATAATCTGTCATTCCTGCGAAAGCAGGAATCTCATTATAAAAAAAACCTGAATTGTTGTTAGATTCAGGTTTTTTTAGCGACTATGTGTAACATAGAAGTAAGAAAATAGTTCTTATCTTTACAGGATTAAACTTAAAATAGAATCACGAAATGGATTACGGAAAAGAGTTCGAAAAATATGCAACAAAACATCACGGAATAAACAGCACATATTACAATAAAATTACCAGTAGTTTAACGCCATATATTATGGAAGAACGCCAGATGAACATTACACAAATGGATGTTTTCTCACGTTTAATGATGGATAGAATTATCTTTTTAGGAACAGGTATTAACGACCAAGTAGCTAATATTATTCAAGCACAATTGTTGTTTTTAGAAAGTGTAGATGCCAATAAAGATATTTCAATTTACATCAATTCTCCAGGCGGAGGTGTGTATGCAGGTTTAGGTATTTATGATACAATGCAGTTTATAAAACCAGATGTAGCAACAATTTGTACAGGTATGGCAGCTTCTATGGGAGCCGTTTTAATGTGTGCAGGAGAAAAAGGAAAACGTTCTGCGTTACCACATTCTAGAGTTATGATTCATCAACCATTAGGAGGTGCTCAAGGGCAAGCTTCTGATATCGAAATTACAGCAAGAGAAATCTTAAAACTAAAAGACGAGTTGTATCAAATCATAGCAAATCACTCAGGTCAAACTGTAGAAAAAGTTCATAACGATTCTGATAGAGATTATTGGATGAAAGCAGATGAAGCAAAAGCTTACGGAATGATTGATGAAGTTTTAGCAAGAAAGTAAAAAGGCTTTAAGCCATAAGCTTTATGCAATAAGCGAAAAGCAAAATTGTAGTTTACAATTTGCATACTGCTGAAAGCCTATAGCTTATAATCTAAAGCATAAAGCGATTAAAATGTCGAAAGAAGAAAATTTAGAATGTTCGTTTTGCGGACGTAAAAAAGCAGAAACAGACTTGCTAATAGCAGGTATGGATGCACATATTTGCGATAAATGTATAGAGCAAGCGCACGGAATTGTAGCAGAAGAAATTTCTGATGCAAAATCGAGTAGCTTATCTAAAGATTTAATCTTAAAAAAACCTATCGAAATCAAGAATTTTTTAGATCAATATATTATTGGTCAAAATGAAACCAAAAAAGCAATGGCTGTTGCAGTTTACAATCACTATAAACGTTTGTTGCAAGATAGAAATGATGAAGATGATGTAGAAATAGAAAAATCGAACATTGTTTTAGTAGGAGAAACAGGAACAGGAAAAACCTTAGTTGCTCGTACAATTGCCAAAATGTTAAACGTGCCATTTTCTATTGTAGATGCCACTGTTTTAACACAAGCGGGTTATGTAGGTGAAGATGTAGAAAGTATTTTAAGCAGATTGTTACAAGCCGCAGATTATGATGTAGAAAAAGCACAAAGAGGTATTGTTTTTATAGATGAGATTGATAAAATTGCCAGAAAAGGCGATAATCCATCCATTACAAGAGATGTTTCTGGAGAAGGTGTGCAGCAAGCATTGTTAAAATTATTAGAAGGAGCTGTTGTAAATGTTGCACCTAAAGGTGGAAGAAAACATCCAGAGCAAAAGTTTATAGAGGTTAATACAAAAGATATTTTATTTATTGCTGGTGGTGCTTTTTCTGGTATAGATAAAATCATTAGTAAACGTTTAAATAGACAAGCAGTTGGTTTTGGAGCTTCTTTAGAAGAAGATAAAATTGATGAAGAAAATTTGTTGCAATACATAACACCTTTAGATTTAAAATCTTTTGGATTGATACCAGAAATTATTGGGCGTTTACCAGTTTTAAGTTATATGAATCCTTTAGATGCTAAAACTTTACGTGCTATTTTAACGGAGCCTAAAAATTCAATCATAAAGCAATATGCAAAATTGTTTGTTATGGATGATGTTGAATTTACAATAGAAGAAGAAGCACTAAATTACATTGTAGAAAAAGCAGTTGAGTATAAATTAGGAGCAAGAGGTTTACGTTCTTTATGCGAAGCAATTTTTACAGATGCAATGTTCGATTTGCCAAGTTCTGATCAAAAAGAATTCAATGTTACTAAAGAATATGCAGAAGCAAAATTAACAAATACAACATTAAAAAAGTTAAAAGCAGCTTCATAAAATATTTTGGGCGTTCCCTTTCTGGTCAGGCTGAAGTTTATCTTGAGCGTAGTCGAAAGGCGCTCGCTTTTTTTGTGAAAAACAAAAAAGAACTCAAACAGTTGCTCAATCCTTAACGCGTATTGCTAATTAAAAGAGGAAGTTCATAAAATTAACTATTAGTAAAAGACCCTTCAGGTTTTAGAAACCTGAAGGGTCTAAAAACTAGAACCACAAAAAATGATATCTAGAAATACCATAGACCGCGTTTTTGAATCTGCAAGAGTAGAGGAGGTTATTGGTGAGTTTGTTCAGCTAAAAAAAGCAGGAAGTAATTTTAAAGGTTTAAGTCCGTTTACAGATGAAAAATCGCCATCATTTATGGTATCGCCAGTAAAACAAATCTGGAAAGATTTTTCTACCGGAAAAGGAGGTAATGCAGTTTCTTTTTTAATGGAACATGAACATTATTCCTACCCAGAAGCTTTAAGATGGTTAGCTAAAAAATACAATATTGAGATTGAAGAAACAGAGCAAACATCAGCAGAAAAAGCGCAGATGAATGAACGAGAAAGTATGTTTTTGGTGTCTAATTTTGCCAAAGATTATTTTCATAATATTATGTTGAATACCAACAAAGGAAAAGCAATTGGGTTAAGTTATTTTAAAGAACGTGGTTTTAGAGAAGAAACCATTAAAAAATTCGATTTAGGATATTGTATAGATGAATGGGATAATTTTACAAAAGCTGCTTTAGCTAAAGGATATGAATTAAAATATTTAGCAGCAACAGGCTTAACTATTGTAAAAGAAACCAAACAGTTTGATCGTTTTAAAGGACGTGTAATGTTCCCAATTCATTCTATGTCTGGACGTATTTTAGGTTTTGGAGGACGTATTTTAACTGCGGATAAAAAAGCTGCAAAATATTTAAATTCACCCGAAAGTGATATTTACCATAAGAGTAAAATTCTCTACGGAATTTATCAAGCAAAAAAAGAAATAGCCAAGCAAGATAATTGTTTTTTAGTTGAAGGTTATACAGATGTTATTTCTTTCAATCAATCTGGTATAGAGAATGTTGTGGCTTCTTCTGGTACAGCATTAACTTCAGATCAAATTAGATTAATTAACAGATTAACAAAAAATATTACGGTTTTATTTGATGGTGATGCTGCAGGAATTAGAGCTTCTATTCGCGGAATTGATTTAATTTTAGAACAAGGAATGAACGTAAAAGTGGTTCAATTCCCAGATGGAGAAGACCCAGATAGTTTTGCAAAAGCAAATTCTGATGCAAGCTTAAAAGAATATTTAGAAAAGAATGCGCAAGATTTTATCAATTTTAAAGTATCACTTTTATTAAAAGATTCTAATAATGATCCTATAAAAAAAGCAGGAGTAATAAGAGATATTGTAACAAGTATTTCTAAAATTCCTGATGGCATTCAGCGTGAAGTTTATGTGCAAGAATGTGCAAGAATTATGGATATTTCTGAGCGAGTTTTGTTTAGCGAATTAGCACAGTTGTTAAAGAAAGGAGTACAAGAAAAAAACAAAGCTAGTAAACAACAAAATAGACTTCATCAAGATCCAAATCAACCACCTCCAGAATATTTTATGGAGCAAGAACAAGCGCAAATGGGCTTAGTTAAAGGTGGTGGAATTGCTACGCAAAAAGTAGATCAATTATCTATTTTAGAAAATGAGATTATAAGAATTCTTCTTTTATATGGTAATGAAGAGGTAGAATTTGTTGAAGATCTTATAAATGTAGATGAAGAGGGTAAAGAAACAATTACTACTAGAAAATATCAAAATACGGTGTCTGCAGAAATATATTTACACTTGCAAGAAGATGAAATTGAGTTTTCTAATTCTACATTTCAAGAAATTTATAGCGAAATTATTCATCAATTAAATCAATTAGAAAAACTAGATATTGATGCTCTTATTCATCATAAAAACCCAAAAATTGCATCAACTGTAACTTCAATTTTAATGGATGAAGAAAAGTATCAATTAAGTAATTGGGAGAGTAAAAATATTTTTGTTACAGGAGCTTTAGAGGTTTTAAAAAAAGCTGTTAACGATTCTGTTTTTAATTTACGACGAATTTTAATTGGAGAAAAAATTGATGAGTTAATGAAAGAGGCGGCTCAAGAAGAAACAGAATCTATAGATTTAGAGGTTGTAAAAAACTATACTAGCCTAAAAATGAGGTTGTTTGAAAAGCTAAACAGAGTAATATAATTTATAGTCTTATAAAAAGGGGTGTTTTTCCCTATTCTAAAAAATTATAACTAAATAGTTTTTTTGTATATTGCACACGCTAAAGAAAAATCCTCACACTATGAAAAAAATATTACAATTGTTAAAAATTGCTCAGCTATTTATTTTATTGCCTTTCGAAATCTCTAAAGGATCTAAAAAAAGAGCTTATATGAAAATTAAAAAAATGATGATTGCTGCTAATTTACTGTAAGTAATTTTTATTATTTTTAAATATCCTCTAAAATTTATTAAAGTGACTTCCTTTCTTTTTAAGTGTCTTATTATACAGATACTAAAGATTAAGATATGGAGAGGTTTTTACAGGTGTTAAAAATAATTTGGCTTTTTATCTTACTACCTTTTAATATTATTAGAGGTTCTAAAAAAAAGGCGTATGTAAAAATTAAACAAAAGATGATTGCAGCAAACTTACTTTAATCAAACAAGTAAAATAAAAAATGCCTTAATAGAAATATTAAGGCATTTTTTATAGGTTAAAAGAGTTATTTTAAATCTTTTGGGATTTTACAAACAGGTATAGCAACCATTTTATGTTGATTGATTCTGTTTAATCTAGAATAAATCTTAAAAACTTCTAATTTTCTATTAGAAAAATCATTTTCTGTTTTGCCTTCATTATGCATTTTCATAGCCCATTCTAATTCATCATAAGAAGCACCAATTTGATCTTCATCTGTTCTGCTATCTCCAAATAAACCATCTGTTGGCTGCGCTTTTTGTATAGAATTTGGTACATTTAAGTAAGCTGCTAACTCATAAACTTCAGACTTTAATAAATCTGCAATCGGACTTAAATCAACACCTCCATCTCCGTATTTTGTATAAAAACCTACACCAAAATCTTCTATTTTATTTCCTGTTCCTGCCACTAAATAACTGTTCAATCCAGCTAAATAATATAAAGCAGTCATTCTAAGTCTTGCTCTTGTGTTTGCTAAAGATAAATCAACTTTAGGAGAAGAATTAACTTTAGGAACAACTTTTTTAAAGTTTTCAAAAGTAGAAGTTAAATCAACCTCAACTTCAGAAACATTTTTAAAATGTTCTTTTAACTGAGCAATATGTTCTTGTGCTCTAGTAACTTGGCTCTCTGCTTGATGAATAGGCATTTCTACACACAAGGTAGAAAATCCTGTTTTGGCACATAAAGTAGATGTTACCGCAGAATCAATACCGCCAGAAATACCAACAACAAATCCTTTTACTTTTGCATTTTCTGCATAATTCTTTAACCATTTTATAATGTGTATTGCAACTTTTTCAGTCTTCATTGATAAACTATTTTAGTAATTTTGTCGTTCTTTAGTTTTAATAGCAAGATACAAAGTTTATGAGATTTTTTATAAGAGTTTTAATGGTTTTATTGTTTGTCATTTCTTGTGATAAAAAGAAAAAAGTAATTGATGTATCTAATATTGATGTTAATTTTTCAATTAAAAGATATGAAACTGATTTTTATACATCAGATAAAACATCACTTTTAAAATTAAAAAATAAATATCCTTATTTATTTCCTGCTGAATTTACTGATAGCATTGCACTTGTTAAAATAAAAGATAAAGAAGAGCAAGAACTATTCTTAGAAACTCAAAAATTATATAAAAACTTTTCTGATGTTGAACATCAAATTAAAAATCTTTTTAAGCATATTAAATACTACAATCCTAAATTTAGAGAGCCAGAGTTAACAACAGTGATAAGTAATATTGATTATGATAATAGAATATTATATGCAGATAGTTTATTGTTAATTTCTTTAGACGCTTATTTAGGCAAAAACCATAGATTTTATGCTGATTATCCTAAATATATTAGAGAAAATAATACAAAAGAAAGAATTATTGTTGATGTTGCAAACGCTATTATTGATAAGCAAATGCATCCCATTAAAGAAAGAAGCTTTGTTGCAAAAATGATTAACGAAGGAAAAAAAATGTACCTCTTAGATTTGTATTTACCTAAGGTTTCTGATAAAAATAAAATGGGTTATCAAAAAGAAAAATTAAATTGGGCAATTGTAAATGAAGAGCAAATATGGATGTATTTTGTAGAAAAAAATTTGTTGTTTAGTACAGATACTAAATTAAATAAAAGGTTTTTAGAAATTGCTCCATTTTCTAAGTTTTATTCTTCAGAAGACAATCTTTCTCCAGGAAGAATAGGAGTTTGGATTGGCTGGCAAATTGTTAAATCTTATATGAAACATAATGATGTATCTTTGCAAGAATTAATAAAAATAAAACCACAAGATTTATTTAATAAATCTAAATACAAACCAAAAAAATAATGTCAGTAAAACATAATTCAGAGATAACTTTTAATGTTGGGTTGGATGAGAATAAAATTCCAGAAGAGATTTCTTGGACAGCAAAAGATGGAGGGATTGAAAATGAAGAATCAAAATCTATAATGATTTCTGTTTGGGATCATAAAAAGAAAGATACACTTCGTATGGATTTATGGACAAAAGATATGCCTGTAGATGAGATGAAACAATTCTATCATCAAACGTTAGTATCTATGGCAGATACTTTTGAGCGTGCTACAGATGATCAAAAAATGAGTGCTACAATGAGAGATTTTTGCGCTTATTTTGCAGAAAAATTAGAACTAAAAAAATAGAATTATAATAAAGTTTTATTACCAATAATTTTAAGCTACTGATATAATTTCAGTAGTTTTTTGTGTTTAATTATTTTACTTTTATACTCTTAATTTAATCGAAAAGAATTCCTTGAGGCTCTGCCTTGGGGTTTCCGTTTAAATTGTCATCCCCGTGAAAACGGGAATCTAAATACAGAATTTTGGTTTTTGATCTTTTTTAGGTCAAAGCTTGTACTCAACTTGATTGAGTATGAAACCAGCGAAATACATAAGGATGTTTGGTTTCAAAAAAATCTTTATTTGCAAAAAAAAAGAGACTACATTTTAAGTAGTCTCTTTTCTTATTTTTTGTATTTTAAATTATTTAATCAATAGAACCTATAGGTTTAATTTCTACCCTTCTATTCAATTGTCTACCGCCTGCATTGTCGTTAGAGAATTTAGGTCTAGACTCACCATATCCTTTAGATTCTAATCTGTTATTAGGTATACCTTGTTTAATCATATACTTTCTAACACTTGCAGCTCTTCTTTGAGATAAGTATAAGTTGTATCTGTCACTATTTCTATTGTCTGTATGACCTTCAATAACAAATTTAACGCTTGGCACTTTTTTCATTAAAGCAATAATCTTATCAATATTTGCAAAAGAAATACTTTTAATTCGATCACTATTTGTGTCAAAATAAATACTTGTTGCTAATAATGCAATTTGTTGATTAATATTGTCTGGTTTTAATTCTTGTTGTTTCGGACAACCTCTGTTTTCTACAACTCCAGGAGTATTTGGGCATAAGTCTTCTCCATCCATAATGCCATCACCATCAGTATCTTTATTTAAAGGACAACCTTGGTTAGATATTGGTCCGTATTTTAAAGGACATTTATCTTTGTAATCTGGTAATCCATCTTTGTCAGAATCTACTGCTTTACCATTACCATAAACCATTACACCTGCAGGTGTATTTGGTTCAATATCTAATTGATCCATTACACCATCATTATCAGTGTCAACAATTTTAAATTGGTTTCCTGCACCACCATTTTCATCACCCCAAATCGTAAAAATTTTCTTTTTACCTAATTTTACAGCAACACCAATACTCGAAACAAAGAAAGTTTCCCAATCTTGTTTTCTAGAAATAGCTGCATCTAAATGGTCTTCGTAATTAAAGTACATTCCTGTTCTAAACTCTAAATCTACTCGTTTACTTATTCTTCTTTTTAAACCGAATTGAGCCGATAAGTATATAGAACTAGCATTATTTACACTGTTTCTTGCAGGGTTATGCCCAAAATCTGCATTTGGTAATTTTACATTATCTCCGTTTCTATATTCATACAAGGCTGAATTGTATAAATGGTAACCAACCCCAAAGTATCCTGCAGCATGCCATTTTGTTGCTACAGTTTGATATAAATTTGTAAAACTAAAAATTAGATTTAATTCGCCTCCAAAAGCTCTTCCTTTAAAATTTGTGTTGTTTAAATCGAGAACATCTTTTTCTACATATTGAATTCTATAGAATATATTAGAGTTGTTAAAATATTGCGCACCACCAGACATTTGTGTATAAAATGCTTTTAATTCTAACCCTAATAAAGGATTAAACATTTTATCAACATAAGCAAATGCCCCAAAGTTTAAATAATTTGTATCATCTCCTGTACCTATTGAGCGTAAATCTCCATGCATTATAAAATTACTGATACCACCACCAACAGCCCAACTATTGCTGTTTTCTAAGTCGATTCTGTTTCCGTAAGTAATTTCATCTGTAGTAAATTGTCCAAAGGATTTAGCTATTAAAAGAGAGCTAAAAAGAACAAATAAAAAAATTCTCCTCATTTTTTGTGTAATTTTCTGTTTTAAAACAATTGGGGGAATTATTCATTCCTGCAAAAGTATAATTTTTTTTTTAAAAATACTTTATTTTATTAATAATGTACTTGTAGTCTTTAATATTGTTTACAAAGTCTAATTTTGAAACATCAATGATTAGTATATTTAAATTTTTTTCAGTGTGTATAAAGCTTTTATAACCACTTTGTATTTTTTCTAAATACGAAGGTTTAATGTTTTGTTCATATGCTCTTCCTCTAATTTTAATGTTTTCTAGTAAACGTTCTGTATTTTGATATAAATAAATGTACAAATCTGGTTTTGTAATTTCTTTATACATTAAATCAAACATTTTTCTGTATAATAGATACTCCTCTTTTTGTAATGTTACTTGAGCAAAAATTAACGATTTAAAGATATAATAATCTGAAACAATAAAATTTTTAAATAAGTCGAATTGCGCCAAATCATCGGTTAATTGTTGATATCTATCTGCTAGAAAACTCATTTCTAATGGAAATGCGTATCGTTCTTTATCTTCGTAGAATTTAGGGAGAAAAGGATTATCTGCAAAACGTTCTAATACCATTTTGGCATTAAACTCATCAGAAATCATTCTTGCCAAAGATGTTTTTCCTGCTCCAATATTTCCTTCAATAGCAATATAATTATACTTTTCTGATAACGGAATTGGTCTTTCTAGTTTTTCAGAGATAACAGTAATTTCTGAATCATCATTACAATTTAGTATGCAACCAGAAATTTGTTTTTTTTCTATAGGATGAATAACATTTGCTGCAATTTCTAAAAGAGGAATCATTACAAATTTCCGTTCTAACATTTTAGAATGAGGTACAATAAGTGTTTTTGAGAAGATAATTTCATCATCAAATAATAAAATATCGATATCTATATTTCTGTTTTGATATCCTTTTTCTGTAGAGCGTTGTCTGCCTAAATCATTTTCAATTTCTAATAAAGAATTCATTAAAGTTTCTGGTTGTTGGTAGGTAGAAACTTTAATGCAAATATTATAAAAATCATCACCTTTAAAACCCCAGGCTGGAGTTTTATAAATAGAAGAAATTTTTTGAATAGCACCAACTTTATCATCTATTTCACTGATAGCATTTTGTAGGTTTTCAATTTTATTTCCTTGATTTGTGCCTAGAGATAAATATGTGATTCTTTGAATTTTCATTAAGAAGAACAAAGAAACAAAAAAGCACAAAAAAATCGCCAAAATTAATTGGCGATTTTCAATATTAATTAAAAAAAGAAATTAATCTTCTTTTTTCTCTTGTCTAGGTTTTCTATCATCACGTCTATTATCTCGTCCGCGATTATCTCTACCTCTGTTGTCTCTTCCACGATTGTTATCTCTTGGTGGTCTTGGAACCCAACCTTCAGGTTTTTCTAACAATGCTTTTCTAGAAACTTTTTCTTTACGTGTTTTAGGGTCTATACCAAAGTATTTTACATCTAAAACATCACCTAATTTAACCACATCAGAAACGTTGTCTGTGCGTTCCCAAGCTAACTCGCTTACATGTAATAAAACTTCGTTTCCTGGAGCTTCTGTATATTCTACAACCGCGCCAAAATCTAACATTTTAATTACTTTTACTTCGTAAACGGAACCTCTTTCTGGTTTAAATAGCATTGCTTCTATTTTTGCAATAACAGCATCTATTCCTTCAGGTTTTGTTCCTAAAATTTCAACAATACCTTCTTCAGTTACAGGGTCTTCATTAATTACAATTGTAGTTTCAGTTTCTTTTTGTAATTCTTGAATGTTTTTACCTCCAGGGCCAATAAATGCACCAATTAAATCGTTAGGAATTCTTCTGGTAATCATTTTTGGAGCGTGTGCTTTTACATCAGCATTTGGAGTTTTAATGGTGTCTGTTAATTTTGATAAAATATGTAAACGTCCATCTCTTGCTTGTTTTAGTGCATTTACTAAAATCTCGTAACTTAATCCTTTGATTTTAATATCCATTTGACAAGCTGTAATTCCGTCAGCAGTACCAGTTACTTTAAAGTCCATATCTCCTAAGTGATCTTCATCACCTAAAATATCAGATAAAACGGCATAGTTTTTACCATCAGAAATTAATCCCATAGCAATACCAGAAACGGGTTTCTTTAACTGAACACCAGCATCCATTAATGCCATTGTTCCAGAACAAACAGTTGCCATAGAAGAAGAACCGTTAGATTCTAAAACTTCACTTACAACTCTTACAGTATAAGGACAATCAGCAGGTATCATTCCTTTTAAGGCTCTTTGTGCTAAGTTTCCATGACCAACTTCTCTACGTGAAGTTCCTCTTAAAGGACGAGCTTCACCCGTTGAAAAAGGAGGAAAGTTGTAGTGTAAATAGAAAGTTTCTTCACCTTCGAAAGAGGGCATATCTATTTGATTTGCTTCTCTAGAAGTTCCTAGAGTTACTGTTGCTAGCGCTTGAGTTTCTCCTCTTGTAAATATTGATGAGCCATGGGTTGATGGTAAATAATCTACCTCACACCAAATGGGTCTAATTTCTGTAGTTTGTCTTCCGTCTAAACGTAAACCTTCGTTTAAAGTTAAATCTCTAATAGCCGTTTTTTGTGCTTTTGAAACGTATTTATGAATTAGTTTTCCTAATTCAGCTTGTTCCTCTTCAGAAAAAGAATTAAAAACTTCTTCTTTTATTTCGCTAAAAGCAGCACTTCTTTCGTGTTTTGCAGAACCTGCTTTTGCAATTGCATACGTTTTATTGTAGACTAAATCTTTAATTTTTGCAGCTAAATCTTCATCTTCTACTTCTGGTTCGTATTCACGAGTTTCTTTTTTACCAAAAGCTTCCGCTAAAGCAACTTGTGCAGCACATTGTACTTTAATGGCTTCGTGTGCAAATTTAATAGCATCTGCCATTTCTTCTTCAGAACATTCATCCATTTCACCCTCTACCATCATTACAGAGTCTGCAGAAGCACCTACCATCATATCAATATCAGCTTCCGCTAATTGCGTTCTTGTAGGATTAATGACAAATTCTCCATTTACTCTTGCAACTCTAACTTCAGAGATTGGAGTTTCGAAAGGAATGTCTGATAATTGAATAGCGGCTGAAGCTGCCAAACCTGCCATTGCATCTGGCATAACATCATCATCATGAGACATCATCTGAATCATTACTTGTGTTTCTGCGTGGTAATCTTTTGGAAATAATGGACGTAAAACACGGTCTACCAAACGCATTGTTAACACTTCTCCATCACTAGGTCTTGCTTCTCTTTTAAAGAATCCTCCAGGATAACGTCCTGCAGCCGCAAATTTTTCTCTATAATCTACTGTTAAGGGTAAAAAATCTACATCTGCTTGATGATAGTTTGATACAACAGTACATAATAACATACATTTTCCTGATTGAACAACAACAGAACCGTGCGCTTGTTTTGCTAATTTACCGGTTTCTAATGAGATGGTTCTTCCATCTCCAAGGTCTATGACCTCTCTAAATACTTTTGGAATCATAAAATTTTAATTCTAAATTTTTAATTTGTTTGTTGTTGTGTTGTTGTTTGTTGTTGTGGGTTTTTTCCAACGGAAATACAAAAATGTTGTTAGTATTTTTGATTTTTTATAATGATTCTGTTTGTTAGACAGAGTTAATTTTTTTTTTTTGATTCCCGTTTTCACGGGAAAGACAAATTATTTTTTTGTAGCAAAAGCTACAAGGAATTTGTCATAAAAAAAAGAGGCACGTTTATAGAGCCTCTTTTTTGTAAGAATTATTTTCTAATTCCTAATTCTTTGATGATTGCACGATATCTAGAAATATCTGTTTTCTTTAGATAATCTAATAAACTTCTACGCTTACCAACCATTCTTACTAAAGAACGCTCTGTGTTAAAATCTTTACGATTGTTTTTTAAGTGTTCTGTTAAGTGGTTAATTCTGTGCGTAAATAACGCAATTTGACCTTCTGAAGAACCCGTATCATTTTTTCCTTTACCGTGTTTTTCGAAGATTCCTTCTTTAATTTCTTTTGTTAAGTACATGCCAATATTATTTAAATGATTTTTATGTATATCAATGATACTTTCATTGAAGCTGCAAATATAGAATTATTTTTGATAATAAAGTTGATGTAAGCGGTTTCTTTTTAGAAACTTATATAGATAAAAAAGCCAGCAATTTTGCTGGCTTTTTTATTATGATACAGTTTCTTCTTTTCGAATAGGAAGATTTTGTATTAAATCGATATATAAATTAATTTGTTTTTTTAGGTTTTTACGTTCATAAATAGCATCTAAGAAACCGTGTTCTAAAACAAATTCAGATTTCTGAAATCCTGGAGGTAAATCTTTACCTGTTGTGTCTTTAACAACTCTTGGTCCTGCAAAAGCAATTAATGCATTGGGTTCTGCAATATTTATGTCGCCTAACATTGCATAAGAAGCTGTAGTACCCCCAGTTGTTGGGTCTGTACATAAAGAAATGTAAGGTAGTTTTGCGTCTGCTAATTGTGCTAATTTTGCTGATGTCTTTACCAGTTGCATTAGTGATAAAGAAGCCTCCATCATACGAGCACCACCAGATTTAGAAATCATTAAAAATGGTAATTTATGTTCTATTGCATAATTAATTGCACGCGCAATTTTTTCTCCAACAACAGAACCCATAGAACCTCCAATAAAAGCAAAATCCATAGCAGCTATTACTAAATCTTTTCCTAAAGATTTACCAACAGCTGTTCTTACAGCATCATTTAATTTGGTTTTTACTTGGGCTGCTTTTACGCGGTCTGTATATTTTTTTGTGTCTTCGAATTTTAAAGGGTCTTTAGAAGTTAGTTTTTCGTCTAATTCTTTAAATTTATTGTCATCAAAAAATAATTCGAAATATTCTTTACTTCCTATTCTTACATGATAACCATCTTCTGGACTCACATATAGGTTTCTTTTTAATTCTTCTGTATCTATTATTTTTCCGCTAGGTGTTTTATACCATAATCCTTTTGGAGTGTCTTTTTTGTCTTCTGTAGAAGTTTGGATTCCTTTATCAGTTCTTTTAAACCAAGCCATACTCGTTGTTTTGTTTCGTTTGTTCTAAATTTGATATAAATTAGAAATACAAATGTAAAAGTTTTTTCTTTAAAGTATACTTTTTGATGTTTTAAAGTCATAAAAAAAGCACTTTGATTTAATCAAAGTGCTTTTTTGTAAGTTAAATTTTACTTTTATAAGGTGTCTACATTGTTTAAGTCTGCAAAAGCTTGTTTTAAACGTTCTTTAAATGTAACCTCGCCTTCTCGTAACCATTTTCTTGGGTCGTAGTATTTTTTATTGGGTTGGTCTACTCCATCTGGATTCCCAATTTGAGTTGCTAAGTAAGGGGCTTTTCCTTGCATATAATCTCTAATTCCTTCGGTAAAGGCAAATTGTAAATCGGTATCAATATTCATCTTAATAACTCCATAACCAATAGCTTCTCTAATTTCTTCTAATGTAGAACCAGAACCTCCATGGAATACAAAATCGATATGATTTTCTTCTACACCATATTTTTTTGTGATAAATTCTTGAGAGTTTTTTAAGATTTTTGGAGTCAGTTTTACGTTTCCTGGTTTATAAACACCGTGTACATTACCAAATGCAGCAGCAATTGTAAATTGCGGAGAAACTTTTAATAATTCTTCGTAAGCATAAGCAACTTCTTCTGGTTGCGTGTATAGTTTAGAAACATCTACATCAGAATTGTCTACACCATCTTCTTCACCACCAGTAATACCTAATTCAATTTCTAGAGTCATACCCATTTTGCTCATACGTGCTAAATACGTTTTACAAATTTCGATGTTTTCTTCAAGTGGTTCTTCAGATAAATCTATCATATGAGAACTGTAAAGAGGTTTACCTGTTTCTGCAAAGTGTTTTTCTGATGCATCTAATAAACCGTCAATCCAAGGTAATAATTTTTTTGCACAGTGATCTGTGTGTAAAATTACAGGAACTCCATAAGCTACCGATAATTCATGTATGTGTTTTGCACCAGCGATGGCACCTGCAATAGCTGCTTTTTGACCATCGTTAGACAATCCTTTACCTGCGTTAAATTGTGCGCCACCGTTTGAAAACTGAATAATAACAGGAGCATTTAAATCTCTAGCAGTTTCTAAAACTCCGTTAATTGTATTTGATCCTACAACATTTACTGCTGGTAAAGCAAATCCTTTTTCTTTAGCAAGATTAAATATATCTTGAACTTCTTTTCCGGTTGCAACACCTGGTTTAATATTATGACTCATATCTGTTTTTTTATCATTATTTTACTTATCAAAAGTAGTAAAAATACTAGTTAAAGTTTAAATAAATAACGAAAACGTTATAGGTTTTTCGTAGATTTTAGAAAGGATAGTTGATTCCTATATTATAAACGGCATCTGCAAAATTATAGTTTTTAAACCATTTTTTATCAGACAGATAAGGTTCGTAAGTTTTAAAACCTACATCTAGACGAAGAATAAGAAAACTAAAATCTAACCTTGCTCCGAAACCAGAGCCAACAGCAATGTCTTTTAAAGATGAAAAACCATTTAATCTTGCTTTTTTATCTACAAAATCTGAGTTGGTGATATCCCAAATGTTACCTGCATCAATAAAAAGTGCGCCTTTTAGTTTGCTAATAACAGGAAATCTATATTCGGCACTGGTTAAAAATTTAAAACTTCCTACATTAAATTCTAATCCAGTATTTCTGGTTCCTGGACCCAGTTCGTAAGTTTGCCAAGCTCTAATATCATTTGATCCTCCAGCAAAATAGCTTTTTGTAAACGGAATATCAGAATTGTCGTATGGAATAATGGCACCTAAAAAAGTTCTAAACCCGAAAACAGCATTTGAGCCCACATTCCAAAATCGTTTATACTCAATATCCGTTTTAAAATATTGCGCTAAAGGAATGTTTAAAAAAGTTTTTTTATTATTTGCGTTCGTTTTTTTTGAGATAAGCCCTAAAATATTACCAGAGTTTGCTATTCTGATTTTAAAAAAAGAAAAATTATTGTCTTTAAAATTTGTTTGGCTGTTATAATTAAAAGTATAAGCTAGAGTAGGAATTAAAAAATCGGAGGTAATAATTTTATATCGATTTAAGATGTTTAGTGTTGTATTGTATTCTTCTGGGTTTGAATTTTGAAAGGCATTATTTGTAGAAACTATATTCATAAATTTTACAGCCTCAGTTGCTTGCTTATTGATGTCTGTTGGTAAATCTTGTGATGTATCAGGGAAAATTGTGTTTATTTTTTGCAAAGCATCAAATTCTGAACTATAAATACTAAAATATCTATTTACATTTAAATTTTGAATATACTGTACATTAACAGCTTCTACTTGTATAGTTTTTTTTGGATTGTAATTCCACTTATAATCTGCCAAAACAGTAAATGTTTTTCTGTCTAAGCCAATGTTTTTTTGAAAACTAGCTCCTAAAGAAAATAAGGTTCTTGGAGACATTCTTTTAGGAACCAATCTACTTAAACCAAAAGGCGCCATAAACCTTGGAACTTCTAAAGAGGCATCTGCTCCTATTTCCCAACCAGGACCATTAGTGGCATTAAAATAAGATCCTAAAAAAGATAATTTTAATAATTCTGCACCTCTAAAAGTATTTCTGTTTGAGATTGAAAACTTAGCAGAAGCACCAATGTTTCTAATGTTAGAATGTGTTAACTCAGTTTCTAAACCTAACGTATATTTTTCTATAGGGGCTAAAAAAACATTCATTTTTAATGCATCATCTTTACCTTTAATGGGTAAAAATGTTATGTTAGTAGATTTAAAGTTTTTAAGTGATTTTAAATGACTTCTTGTTAAATTTCTTAACGTATCTTTATATATCTGATTAGGTTTTAAAAAAATAGATTGAGATAAATATTTGGGATTGTATTTTAACTTATCAAACGCTAAAAAATTAATACCTTTATAGTTGATAGAGTCTTTAAGCTTTTGATTTTTTTTTGTAAAAGAATAATCTGTAATTACATTAATTTCTTCAACCTTCATTTTTTTATAAGGTTTGCTTACATAGGTTCCATTTTCATCAATCAATCTGTTACTAGAAATTAAAAAATCTACATTCGTTTTGTAATCTGTTCTTGTAGAATCTACATAAAAACCAAGAGCCGATTCTGTAAAGTGATAGATTCCATTATTTCTAAAAAGTTTAAGAACTCTTTTGGCTTCATTTCTAAAATCTTCGTCTTTATACTGATTGCCAGATTTTAAATAAGAAGAAATACCTGAAGATTTGTAAATAGAATCTAAAACAGTAGATTTTATATCAAGGTTTATCGTGTCTAAAATTGTAGGTTTTCCTTTGGTAATGTAATATTCTACTGTTGCTTTTTTATCATCATATCTATTAATTTTTGATACCACTTTCGACTTAAAATATCCTTGATTTTTATAATAAGCCCATAAATTATTTTCAGTATTTTTAACTTTTCTGTCGCTAATTATTACAGGTCCTTGATAATTTAAAAACCAATTATTTAAACCAATAAAAGAATTTGCGTAAGCTATACTTTGTTTTTCAGAAAAAATATTTTTAATAAAATGATATGAATTAGGATTTTTTTTGCCCCACTCACTTGGTTTTTTTGGTTTTTTGTGATTTCCTAAATTATGAAGATACAAAGCAAAAGGTAAGCCTAAAAACCTAGGGTTTGGTTTTTGTAATAAATATTTTTGTAAATCCGTGCTTTTGTTTCTTACACTATCTACATAAATATAATTTTGAGTGAGCATATGCTCTTTTTCAGCTACGTGTTTTGTAGAATTACACGAAACTAAAATGATTAAGATAAAAAGATAAAAAGAAAGTTTTTTCATTAATTTAGCAATGCTATCAAAATCAAAAATAGTATTTTTCGACGGTTTATTTTAATTTACAAATCAATTAATGAGTATCTCAAAAAATCAACTTAAACTCATAACAAGTTTATCGCAAAAAAAGTATAGACAAAAGCATAAATTATTTATTGCAGAAGGCGTTAAAGTAATTTATGAATTATTAACTTCTTCTTTAGAAGTTGAAGCTCTTTTTTGTACAGAAGATTTTTATGTAGATTTAGTTGATGAAAAGATAGTTCGTATTTCAGAAAGTGATTTAAAGAAAATTAGCAATTTAAAAACACCCAACAAAGTTTTAGGTTTGTTTAAAATTTCTGATGAAAAAATCCTTAAAAACAAAGGATTGGTTATTGCTTTAGATGCAGTTAACGATCCAGGGAATTTAGGAACCATTATTCGTTTGTGCGATTGGTTTGGGGTTCATGAATTAATTTGCTCTAAAGAAACTGTAGATTGCTACAACCAAAAAGTTGTGCAAGCAAGTATGGGTTCTTTAACAAGAGTTTCTATTAAATATGTAGATTTAGAAAAGTACTTATCTGAAACAAGTTTACCAACATTTATAGCAGATATGGAGGGTAAAAATGTTTACAAAGCAAACTTGCCAAAAGAAGGAGTTCTGATTATGGGAAATGAAGCAAATGGAGTTTCAGAAGCAATAAAAAAACGAATTACAAATAAAATTTCGATTCCTCGTTTTGGAAATACCCAAGAAACAGAAAGTCTAAATGTAGCTACAGCAACTGCTATTTTGTTAAGTGAGTTTAGGAGAGGTGTTTAGTAAGCCGTTTTCAGTAAATAAATAAACTTTGAGACTTTTTTTACTTTGTCACTTTGCAACTAACAACTACTCAAAAGCTAAGGTTAGAAAAACACCACGAGTTCCCATATTATTTATAGGAGCAGTCCATTTGCTATTTTTGTCTTTGTCGTATTTTACTTCATTATTAATAGCAAAAACACCACGAATAGAGGGCGAGAATTTAAAGAAATATAAATAAATATCGATTCCAACACCCACTTCGTACATAAAGTTGCTGGTTTTCATTCTAAACTGTCCTTGAGAGTTGTCTTCACCATTTTCATTACTAGAAAAGTTGTAGTTAAAAGAAACTCCACCTAAAACATAAGGGCGAATATTTTTATATCTATCCGTACTAAATTTAAACAATATAGGAACGTGTAAATAGGTAGAACTAACTTCTCTAACACTATCTTTTTTAGTAGGTAAATGATTAAAATAAATCTTTTTAGAGTTGGTCATTAAACCAGGTTCTAATCTTAAATTTAAATTTTTATGTAAGCGTAAATCGGCAATTAAACCCACATTAAAACCAGTGGTTGGCTCTACAGTAATATTTGCATTAGAAATACCTGTAATATTTTTTAAACTGACTTTAAAATCGTTCTGATTTAAGCCTAAATAAAAACCATAATGTATTTTTCTTTTATCGAAACTTGGTAAGTATTCTACACGTTCTCTTTGCGCGTAAAATGCGGCAGAAATCATCAGAAAAAATCCGAAAACAAAAATCTTTTTACTCATCATTATTTGCTTGCAGTATAAATTGTTGCAACTCCAAAAGTTACAGGTTTAGCTTCTGTATGTGTAAACCCATTTTTTTGTAAAATATTGTTGAAATCTTCTCCAAAAGGAAAAGAATTTGCAGATTCAGACAAATAAGAATAAGCAACTTTATCTTTTGAAAAAAGTTTACCAATAATAGGTAAAATAAAATTGGTGTAAAATTTATAGCCTTGTTTAAAAGGAAACTTAGTTGGGTTTGATGTTTCTAGAATCACTAAAACACCTGTAGGTTTTAAAACTCTGGCAATTTCTGTAATTCCTTTGTTTAAGTTCGCAAAGTTTCTAACGCCAAAAGAAACTGTAATGGCATCAAAAGTGTTGTCTGAAAAAGGCATTTCTTCAGAATCGCCAACCATCATTTCTATTTTGTCAGCTAAATTGGCTTTAGCTATTTTTTGTTTTCCTACTTCTAACATTCCTTCAGAAATGTCTAAACCTACAATTCTATCAGGATTTAATGAAGCCATCATTAACGCTAAATCTCCTGTGCCAGTGGCAATGTCTAAAATTTGTTTCGGATTGTTTTGCCCAACAATTTTTACTACTTTTTTACGCCACTTCACATCAATTCCTAAAGAAATTACTCTGTTTAAACCATCGTAATTTTCAGAAATTTTGTCAAACATTTGAGCAACTTGTTCTTTTTTACCAAGTTTAGAATCTTTGTAAGGATTTATTTTTTCTGCTGACATTTTATTATCCGTTGATGGCTAGCACTTCATTAATTTGATTTGGCAACATTTCTTTTAACAAGTTTTCTATTCCGTTTTTTAAAGTAGCTGTAGAAGATGGGCAACCACTACATGCGCCTTGTAAAATTACACTTACAATTTTGTTTTCTTTATCATAAGAACGAAAAGCAATATTTCCTCCATCACCAGCAACCGCAGGTTTTATGTACTCGTCTAAAATAGCTACAATTTCAGCAGAAACTCCTTCTAATTTTATTTGAGGTTGAACTATTTTATTTTTTTTAGAAACTTCTTTTTGGTTTGAAAGTTCTTTAATAATTGTTTTTCCAGCAACTAAATACTCCCGAATAAAAGTTCTTACTTCAGTAAAAACTTCATTCCATTCTATCATATCGTATTTTGTGATAGAAATATAATTATCAGAAATAAAAACCTCTTTTACAAATGGAAATGTGAAAATTGCTTGCGCCAAAGGCGATGATTTACTGGCTTCATCAATATTTTTAAACTCAACATCAGTTTGTGTTAGCGATTTGTTGGTGCCAAATTTCATTACTGATGGATTTGGTGTAACCTCAGCATAAACTTCTATCGCTTCTTTTTTGGTTGATGAAACTTCTTCGTTAACAACCTTGTTTCCATCATTTAAAAAAGCTTCTATTTGTTCCCTCACTTCTTCTTGTACATCTATCCATTCTAAAATATCAAAACGTTGAACAGCTATAAAATTAGCAGTTATAAATACTTTTTTTACAAAAGGTAAGTAAAATAATTGTTGCGCTAAAGGCGAGTTTTTTGCCTCATCTATATTGCTATACTCATAACTTCCGCCATTAATTAAAACTGTATTCGTATTAAATTTTATGATGGTATTGTTAGTCGTTTCTTGAACAGTAATTTTTATGTTTTGCATATGCTAAAAATTGAGTTGCAAAATTAAGGCAAAAAAACGGAAATAGAGTTTATGAATTCATATAAACTTAAAACCCCGCTTAAAGAGACGTTTTATGAGTCCATTTAAACGGGTTTTTAATTTGTTTTTAAGAATTACAGATTCAAAGTTAGGGTAGCTGTAAATATTTTGTTGTTTATTTTTAAATCAGCAGGATTTACCTTAACATCTAAGTTAGAGTAGAAGTTATACAAACCTGTTCTGTTGCTATCGCTGTAAGAAAAATCTAGTTTAAAGTTACCAAAATTATAACCTGCACCTAAAGAATATCCTTTAATATTATCAGAATCTAGAGCTAATTTATCTGGGCTTTGTTCGTATTGATATCCACCTCTAACACTAAATCTATTTAAACGCCATTCTGCGCCAACATTGTAAGAATGTGTATTTCTTAATTCATCTTGAAAAAATTTATTTTCGTTTGTAAAAACGCCATTAGATAGCTTAATATTTTCGTAATTTTTGTTGATGTAATCAAAACTCAATAAACCACTTTTGCCAAAAATAAAAGCTGCACTTGCTGTTAGTTTGCTTGGCGTTTTTAATTGATAAGAAATAAGTTGTCTTTTGTTATTCTCGGCAAAAGATTTTTCTTTTTCAGGAAAATAAGCTGTTTCTCCAATATCTATTTTACTGTCTTGGTTGTAGTTTGTGTCTTGTAAAATCTCAGAATACCAAGTTGGAGTTTGGTAAGATACACCTACTCTAAAATTACGGTGCATTTTATAAATAAAACCAGCATTTGCAGAAAAACCAGTACCTGTAGTAAAGTTTTCTTGGTACAATTCTACATCTAATTTTTTGCCACTAGTTTCGCTATTTAATTCTGTTAAAACTGATTTTTGAGAATAATTTAAATCATAAAAATTAAGACCAAGACCTATGTATAATTTATTTAAATGCACAGCAGAAAAGGCAAAATTTAGTTCAGATATTTCTCCTGCATATTTTGTATTAAATAACTGACCGTTTGTAAAATTATAGAGTGTTTTAGGAGTTTTAGTATCGCGCGGATTTATGTCAAATCTTGTTACAGCTTCATTACCTTCTGCAGAAAAATTATCAGAAAAATCTTTAGTAATTCTATAATTAAAACCAATAGCAAATTTACTCCAATCAGATTTGTATGCACTATCAAAAACCAGTACAGCACCAGCGTGAGAAAGGTTTATAAACTCGTTATTACTTATTAATGTTTTTCTGTCGTTTTTTTGTGCATTTCCGTAAGCTGCAGAAATATCTGAACTTCTAGAGTTAAAAGTTGCCGAAAATTGACTATTATTAAAAACGGCAATACCAGCTGGATTAACATTTATTACAGATAAATCTCCACCTAATGCTCCAAAAGCTCCACTCATTGCTGTAAAACGCGCAGATCCATTAGTATCTGTTTGCGAAAAAAGAACTCCTAAATCTTGATAACCTAAAGATTGTGAATAAGACGTAATTGTTGCTGCGAAAAAAATCGCTATTGTTAAAAATCTTTTCATTTTAATGCTTTTCTAATGTTAATTAATTTCTTCTTCTAGATGATGAAGACCTACTTGTGGTGCTTCTAGATCTGCTACTTCTACTAGGTGTACTTCTAGTTGATGATCTTCTAGTTGAAAAAGATCTTGTGGCAGAAGAAGACCTCCTTGTACTTGTGGAAGGACGATTGTAGCTTCTACTACTTCTTGTTGAAGTTCTTGGTGTATATCTTCTTGTAGAAGATGAACTACGTCTGTTAGAGATGTTTCCAGAACTTCTCCTTCTTGTAGAAGATGAACTTCTCCTAGTAGATGAGTTTCCAGAGCTCCTTCTTGTAGAAGAAGAACTACGTCTAGTAGATGATGTGTTGCCTGAGCTTCTTCTAGTAGAAGATGAGCTACGTCTTCTTGTAGAAGTAGGGTTTCTTCTTGTAGTAGAACTACGTCTAGAAGGATATGTAGAAGTGCTACTTCTTCGTCTACTTGTATTTGTAGATCTTCTGTTAACTGTAGAACTTCTTCTATTGGTTGCACTTCTTCTAGTAGTGCTTCTATTGCTGTATCTAGAATTGTAAGCTGTTCTTCTGCTATAGTTTGAATTTCTGTAATAACGATTGTTATATCTACCATTATTATACCTATAATTGTTATATCTATAATAATAAGGTGGGCAATAATATGGGTCTATTAATCCTAAACTCCAATAATTTCCATAATGATAAGGATGCCAATAAGGGTTGTAATAACCACCATATCTATAAGACCATCTATATCTATAAGGATAATAAGAACCATATCCATAATATCCATATCCATAAAAGTCATCCCAATAAGGAGAATTATTTAAGTTAATATTAACTACAACATCATTGTTGTCTTCATAACCCCAAGGTTGATTCGACTTGTAGTTTAAAGTTTTATCAATTGTTTCATCATCAACATATAAAGTATCTACAGAATTATATTCATCTGGGTTTGTAAAAATTTCATTATCATTAATTTTTTGTAGACTTTCTAGCCTTTTTGTAAAGTAATTATTCTCATATTCTTCATACTCATCTTCATCAGCAATAATTACTTTTTTCTTTTGCGTAGGTTTAGTATCATCACCATAAATGCCATCATCATTATAAACGCTTTGATATGCGCCACAAGAAACCAATAGCAAGTTTGTGAGAATTAATAAAGAAAGTTGGTTTAGATTGCGTTTTATATAATGTAGTTTCATAATGACAATATTTTGATGAATACTTTTTTATTGATAATTTCTTGCTAAAAACTCTTTAAATTATAGTAATTTTGTATCGTTTTTTATAAAATAGATACAAATTTTTAACAAAAACTTCACATTAAAGGTAACAATTTTTGTGCCAAACTTTTGATTATGAGTAAACATTTAACAAAAAGAGCAGACGATTATTCTAAATGGTATAACGAACTAGTTGTAAAAGCAGATTTAGCTGAAAACTCAGCAGTTAGAGGTTGTATGGTTATCAAACCTTATGGTTTTGCAATCTGGGAAAAGATGCAAGCAGCGCTAGATAGAATGTTTAAAGAAACAGGTCATGAAAATGCATATTTTCCGCTTTTTGTTCCTAAAAGTTTGTTTGAAGCTGAAGAAAAAAATGCAGAAGGTTTTGCTAAAGAATGTGCGGTTGTAACTCATTATCGTTTACAAAACGATCCTGATAACGAAGGAAAGTTAAGAGTAGATCCAGAAGCAAAATTAGAAGAAGAATTGGTGGTTAGACCAACATCAGAAGCTATTATTTGGAATACTTATAAAGGATGGATTCAATCTTATAGAGATTTACCATTATTAATAAATCAATGGGCAAATGTGGTTCGTTGGGAAATGCGTACACGATTGTTTTTAAGAACGGCTGAGTTTTTATGGCAAGAAGGGCATACCGCACACGCAACAAAAAAAGAAGCAGTTGCAGAAGCTAAGCAAATGCAAGATGTGTATGCAGAATTTGCTGAAAATTTTATGGCAATGCCAGTTGTTAAAGGAATAAAATCTGATAGTGAGCGTTTTGCAGGAGCAGAAGATACTTATACAATAGAAGCTTTAATGCAAGATGGAAAAGCTTTGCAGGCAGGAACAAGCCATTTTTTAGGGCAAAATTTTGCAGAAGCTTTTGATGTAAAATTTACTTCTGCAGCAGGAAAACAAGAATATGTTTGGGCAACTTCTTGGGGAGTTTCTACGCGTTTAATAGGTGGTCTTATAATGACACATTCTGATGATAAAGGTTTAGTATTGCCTCCAAAATTAGCGCCAATTCAAGTTGTAATTGTACCAATTTATAAAGGAGAAGAACAATTAGAAGCAATTTCTGAAAAAGTAAATGAAATTGTAAAAGAATTACGCAAAAAAGGAATTTCTGTTAAGTTTGATAATAGAGATACGTTTAGACCAGGAGCAAAATTTGCAGAATATGAACTAAAGGGAGTTCCTGTTAGAATTGCAATGGGAAATCGTGATTTAGAAAACGGAACTTTAGAAATTGCAAGAAGAGATACTTTTGAAAAACAAACCATTAATCAAGAAGATGTAGTTGTTGTAATAGAGAAACTTTTAGAAGAAATACAAGAGAATTTATTTGCTAAAGCAATAGATTACAGAAAAGAGCATATAACTGTAGTAAATGATTTTAAAGAGTTTAAAAAAGCGATAAAAAACAAAGGAGGATTCGTTTCTGCGCATTGGGATGGTACAGAAGAAACTGAAGATAGAATAAAAGAGTACACAAAAGCAACAATTAGATGTATACCAAATGATGCTGTAGAAGAAGCAGGAAGCTGTGTTTTAACAGGAAAACCATCAACAAGAAGAGTGCTTTTTGCAAAGGCTTATTAATTTTTTAAAATTTTTTAAAAAAATATTGTAGAATTTCAAAAACGTTGTATATTTGCATCCGCAATTAAGAGATATTTAATTGTAATGGTCCGTTCGTCTAGGGGTTAGGACGCCAGGTTTTCATCCTGGTAACACGGGTTCGATTCCCGTACGGACTACAAAGTTTTAATAAAAACAAGAAGTAAAGAAATTATGGCAAATCATAAGTCAGCATTAAAAAGAATTAGAAGCAACGAAGCTAAAAGGTTGCGCAACAAATATCAGCATAAAACTACTCGTAATGCTGTTAGAGATTTACGTGCTGTAGAAGATAAAAAAGAAGCTGAAGGACGATTGGGTAAGGTTATTTCTATGTTAGATAAGTTGGCTAAGAATAACATTATTCATAAAAATAAAGCTGCAAATTTAAAATCTAAATTAACAAAGCACGTTGCTGCATTGTAAGATTTAAATTGTAAGATATTTAAAAGCTCTGAATGAAAATTCAGAGCTTTTTTTATGATTAAATTTTAGCTTTCTACCAATCGTAATTTTTATGAGCATCTAGTCTAATAAAGATAAAAAGTAAGATTGTAAATCCCCAAAGGGAAGAACCTCCGTAACTAAAAAAGGGAAGAGGAATACCAACAGTAGGTAGCAAGCCAATTACCATTCCTATATTAACCATAATATGAAAAAATAGAATAGAAGCAACTCCATAACCATATATTCGCCCGAATTTATTGGTATGGGTATCTGCTAAATATATAATTCTAAATAGCATCAACATAAATAAAATTATAACAAAACTACTTCCTAAAAAACCCCATTCTTCGCCAACTGTACTAAATATATAATCTGTGTGTTGTTCTGGTACAAAATCACCTTTTGTAATGTCGCCTTTAAGGAAACCTTTTCCTGAAAAGCCGCCTGAACTAATAGTTAATTCTGATTGATGTGAATTATAACCTATGTTTTTAGTGTCTGTTTTTAGTCCTAATAAAACTTCAAAACGATCTCTATGATGTTGTTTAAAGATGTTGTTATAAGTAAAGTTTGTTCCGAAAATAAATAATCCTATTATTACATAAAACCCGGCTACTTTATGCCAGTTAAAACGGATAAACCTTTTTCCTCCTTTATGTATTGCATAAAAAACACCTATAGTTATTAGGGTAAATAAAACGGATAAAACCCAAGTAGCACCAAAAAAAATAGTTAATAAAAAAAGAAGGATTGCTATGGTACCAATAGTAATGTAGTTTAAAGTTAAACCTTCTCTATTTAAAACAAAAAAGAATGCCAAATAAATTAATGCAGACCCAGCATCTGGTTGTAGTGTAATTAAAAGTGCTGGTGTAAAAATGATGATAAAAGCTTTTATTTGATTTTTAATTAGTTTTAAATTGTATTGTCTGTCACTTAGTAATTTAGCTACTGCTAAAGCCGTAAATGCTTTTACAAACTCAGAAGGTTGTAGTCCTAAAACTCCAAAATTATACCAAGATTTTGCTCCGTTAATTTCTTTTCCAAAAATAAAGAGACCTATTAAAGAAATAAGAGAAATGATATAAAAGATACTTGCAAAGCGTTCGTAAAACTTTGAGTTAAAAAAAAGAACTGTAATTATGAGTGGAACTGTTAAACAGATAAAAACGAATTGTTTTCCGTATTTAGTAGAAAAGCTAAGGAGTTCAAAATCTTCATTAGATGTTGATGCTGCATAAATATTCATCCATCCAAAACTCACTAAAATAATGTATAGAAAAACGAGAACCCAATCTATACTCGCAAAAATATTATTTTGTTCTTGACGCAAGTTCTTGAGGTTTTTGATTTAGTTTGTCGTAAATATCTTGCAAACTTAAGTTTAACATATTTTGTTCTCTGTATTTGTTTGCTTTAGAAATTTTTCCTGTTAAATATTTTTCTATCAACAAACTTGTAATAGGAGCTGCTATTGTAGAACCATAACCTCCGTTTTCAACAAAAATTGCCAAAGCAATTTTAGGATTTTTTTTGGGCGCAAAAGCAACTAAAATAGAATGATCTGGTAATTGAATTTTTTGTCCGTCAATTCTTGCAAAATTTTCGGCTGTTCCAGTTTTTCCGCAGATTTCAATTCCTTTTACTTGACTCCATTTTCCTGTACCTGTTTTAAAAACTTCGTGCATAGCTTCTATAACTGGCGTAAAATATTCTTTGTTAATGGTGGTCTGTTTTGCTGCTGTAAATTTAGAATCGTTGATGGGTTTTTTATCAACTTGTTTTAAAATATGTGGTGTAAAAAAATAACCTTTATTGGCTATTGCCGCAGTAAAATTTGCTAATTGAATTGGTGTGGTTAAAATTTCTCCTTGACCAATTGCATTTGATATTGTTGTAGAGCCATTCCAAGTATATTTATAACGGTTATTATAATATTTCCCATCGGGTATTAAACCTGGGCTTCCTGCGGGTAAATCATAACCCAAATAATTACCCAAACCAAAACTAGTAACATGTTTATGCCAATTATCTAAACCTTCTGAAGGTTTGTTGTCTTTTTCTACAATTCTTTTATAAGTGTTAGAAAAATAACTGTTGCAAGATTTTGCAATGGCAGTTTTTAGTTTAATTGGTCTGCCAACAATTTCGCAATGACATCCCATAAACTCATTGACTCTTTTGCCATACTTATAACCGTGATAACATTTAAACCAAGTTTGTTCGTTTATAACTCCTTCTTGTAAACCAATTAAGGCATTCATCATTTTAAAAGGTGAGCCTGGTGGATAAGCTGCTAATAATCCTCTGTCGTAAGAAGGTCTGCTAATTGTGTCGTTAAATAAGAGGGTAGAATTTTTTGATCTCTTTCTGCCTACTAACATATTGGGGTTGTAAGAAGGAGCAGTAACCAAAGCTAAAATTTCTCCTGATGAGGGTTCTAGGGCAACAATACCACCTCTTTTTCCTTTCATCAATTTCTGACCATAAACTTGTAAATCAATATCTAAAGTTAATGTTAGATCCTTTCCGTTTACTGGAATTGTATCATATTTTCCATCTAAGTAAGAGCCTGTTACTTTGTTAAATCTATTTAAGCTTAAAAATTTTTTACCTTTTTTTCCTCTTAAAAGATTTTCATATTGTCTTTCAATTCCGTCTTTGCCAATTAATTCGCCTTGTTGATAGTAATCGCTTTTTTTTGCAAGAGTTTCATTAACTTCTCCTATATAGCCCAAAACATTGGCAGCGGCATTTATAGGGTATTCTCTAATAATTCTTTTTTGAATAAAAAATCCTTGATATTTATATAGTTTTTCTTGTAGGTATGCAAAGTCTTTTTTTGCTAATTGTTTTAAAAATACAGATGGTTTGTATGATGCATATCTTACTGCTTTTTTGAGTCTTTTATCAAAACTTTCTTTATCAATTTTTAAAAGCTTACAAAACTCTAAAGTGTCTAATGGTTTTACTTGATTGGGCTGCACCATAACATCGTAAGAAAGTTCGTTGGCAACTAAAAGTTTACCATTTCTATCATAAACATATCCTCTTTCTGGATAATCATATTCAATTTTTACTGCAGAATTATGAATGGGATTATAACTTGCTCCTCTAATAATTTGTAACTGAAAGAGTCTTCCAATAAAAATAACTCCAATTAAAGTGATTAAAAAATAGAGTAAAAAACTTCTTTGCATTATTGACTTTTAGTAAAAATATAGGTTCCTAAAAAAAACAAAATCAATGTAAAAACACTTGAGTATAACGTATTTAATAATACTATTGATATGTTTTGGAAACTAAAATTAATAAAAGAAAAATAGATAAGATGATGAATAACTGTTAAAGTTACTACATAATTAAAAACTTTACCAAAAGCCTCTGATTTTAAATTAAAAAAAGGATAATCTGCAGGGAGCTTTCTAAAAAAAACTTTTATAAAAAATAATCTAAAATAAGCGATAAATAAAATTGAGAACGCATGAATGCCTCCAGAGTCAGAAAAAAAATCGACAAACAGGCCTAGAAGAAAACTTAGAAAAAGAAAAGAAAATCGGTTTTCTTTAAGCGGATATAAAAAAACAAAAGTAATGTACAGATAAGGATTTATATATCCTAAAAAATTAATGTTGTTTAAAACAAAAACTTGAATCAGCAAAAGTAAAATAAAAAGCAAACTTATTTGAAGTGTTTTATTCATCTTCTAGGTTTTCTAAATTTTTTATTTCGTTTTTATCTAAACTTTTAATAATGTACACATAGCCAAGATTGCTCATATCGTTAAAAAGCATAATATCTACTTTGTTGTCTATGGTGTTTCCTTGGTCAATATTAGAAATCGTGCCAATAGGAATTCCTTCAGGGAAAATAGTAGATTTTCCACCTGTTTCAATGGTGTCCCCAATTTTAAGAGGTGCTTGTCTAGGAATATCATGCAATTGAACAGTGTTATAGTTTTTGCCATTCCAACGTAAAGTGCCAAAATAAAAGCTGTTTTTTAAACGCGCATTTATTCTACTGTTTTTATTTAAAATGGATTGTACTCTTGTGTAATTAGACAAAGAATGCTCTGTAATTCCAACAATACCTTTGCTATTTATAACTGCCATTTCTTTAGAAATACCTTGGTTTTTACCTTTGTTAATTAGTAAAAAGTTGAAAGCTTTAGCATATTCATTTTTTCTAATTTTTGCTGATGTAAAAGTATATTTTTGCTGATACTTTAAACTGTCTATAACTGTAGAATCTATATTTATAACAATTGAATTTTGCTTTGATAATAAATTTTTTAAGCGCGTATTTTCTTCAGCTAAAACCTTATTTTGTTCTTTTAAACTAAAATATTCTGTTATATTAGATATTGATGAATAAACACCTCCCGTAATAGCATTAGCAGAACTTACAAATTTACTCTTATGAAAATTTAGGTTGTTAAAAGTTAGTGTAAGCGCAATAAATTGTAACAATAAGAAAAACAGAAAATACTTAAACTTCTGAAAAAAATAGATAATCTGCTGCATTGTTAGAGTTTAAAAAAAACGCTATTTCATTAAAACATTTTTGTATTTATTTAATTCTTTTAAAGCAATTCCTGTTCCTCTAACAACTGCTCTTAAAGGATCTTCAGCCACATAAACAGGCAAGTCTGTTTTTCTTGATAAACGTTTGTCTAAACCTCTTAACATAGAGCCGCCACCAGCTAAATAAATTCCCGTATTGTAAATATCTGCAGCTAATTCTGGTGGTGTTTTAGACAAAGTTTCCATAACAGCATCTTCAATTCTTAAAATAGATTTGTCTAAGGCTTTTGCAATTTCTCTAAAAGATACTTGTACTTGTTTGGGTTTGCCACTTAATAAATCTCTACCTTGAACCAACATTTCATCTGGCGGAGTTTCTAAATCTTCAGTAGCAGCACCAATCTGAATTTTAATTTTTTCGGCAGTAGTTTCACCTACATGTAAGTTGTGTTGCGTTCGCATATAGTACATAATATCACTGGTAAATAAATCTCCAGCAACTTTTACAGATTGATCACAAACAATACCTCCTAAAGCAATTACAGCAATTTCTGTGGTACCACCACCTATATCAATAATCATATTTCCTTTAGGTTCCATAATGTCTATACCAACACCAATTGCAGCAGCCATAGGTTCGTAAATTAAATAGATCTCTTTGGCATTCATATGTTTTGCAGAATCTCTTACAGCTCGTTTTTCTACTTCTGTAATTCCTGATGGAATACATATTACCATTCTTAATGCTGGCGGAAATAACTTCTTTTTAATGGATGGAATTTGCTTTACAAATTCTTTAATCATTTGTTCAGAAGCTTCAAAATCTGCAATAACTCCGTCTTTTAACGGGCGAATTGTTTTAATGTTTTCATGGGTTTTTCCTTGCATTAAATTGGCTTCTTGACCAATAGCAATGATTTGTCCAGAAATTCTGTTTCTGGCAACAATAGAAGGACTATCAATAACCACTTTTCCGTTGTGAATTATTAATGTATTTGCGGTTCCTAAATCAATCGCAATATCCTCCGTCATAAAATCGAAAAAACCCATAAAATATCTTTGTTGTTTTATTTTTGATGTATGTTTACAAACTTACTAAATTTCTGATTGTAAATTACATATATTAATGTTTAAAATGCCTTGTGCCTGTCATAACCATAGATAAATTATGGTTATTACAATAATCTATACTTAGTTGATCTTTAATAGATCCTCCTGGTTGAATCACACTTTTTATTCCTGCTTTATTTGCAATTTCTACACAGTCAGGAAATGGAAAAAAGGCATCACTTGCCATTACAGCTCCATTTAAATCAAATCCAAAAGAATTTGCTTTTTCAATGGCTTGGTTTAAAGCATCAACTCTACTTGTTTGCCCTGTTCCGCCAGCCAATAATTGTTTGTTTTTTACTAAAATAATGGTATTAGATTTTGTGTTTTTACACAGTTTAGAAGCAAACAATAAATCTTCTAACTCGTTTTGAGTAGGTTTATTGTTAGTAACATATTTTAAATCTTCTAATTTATCTGTAATATTATCTTTATCTTGAACTAAAGCACCGTTTAAACACGTTCTTACTGTTGTTTTTGGTAATTCAGTTTCTTTTTGAATTAATATAATTCTGTTTTTCTTTTCTTTTAAAATTGATAAAGCTTCTTCTGAAAAAGAAGGTGCAATTACAACTTCGCAAAATAAAGAATGGATTTCATTTGCAGTAGCTTCATCTATTTCGGTATTTGCTATTAGAATTCCTCCAAAAGCAGAAACAGGATCACCAGCTAAAGCATCTACATACGCTTGTTTAATTGTTTCTCTTTGTGCAAAACCACACGCATTGTTATGCTTTAAAATAGCAAAAGTGGGTGCTTCTCCTTTAAATTCTGCTATTAAATTTACAGCAGCATCAACATCTAAAAGATTGTTGTAGCTTAATTCTTTTCCGTGAAGTTTATCAAACATTGCTTCTAAATCTCCAAAGAAATATCCTTTTTGATGTGGATTTTCTCCATAACGCAAAACTTTAGAAGTTTGCTCACTTGCTTTATAAACTACTTCATCTTCATTAAAATAATTAAAAATGGCAGTATCGTAATGAGAAGAAATATTAAAAGCTTTTGCTGCGAATTTTTTTCTTGTAGTAAGAGAAGTTGCTCCATTATTTTCTGAAATAATGTTTAAAAACTCATCATATTGATTCATAGAAGAAACAATAAATGTGTCTTTAAAATTCTTGGCAGCAGCTCTAATTAGAGAGATTCCTCCAATATCAATTTTTTCTACAATGTCTTGCTCAGATGCATCAGAAGCCACTGTTTTTTCAAACGGATATAAATCTACAATTACTAAATCTAATTGTGGAATTTCATATTCAGACATTTCAACAACATCACCTTTATGATTTTGTCGGTTTAAAATTCCTCCAAAAACTTTAGGGTGTAATGTTTTAACTCGTCCTCCTAAAATTGAAGGATAAGAGGTAACATCTTCTACAGGAACAACGTCAATTCCAAGTTCTTTTATGAATTTTTCTGTTCCTCCTGTAGAGTAGATAGTTACATTTAAGTCGTTTAATTTTTTTACAAGTGGTGCTAAACCATCTTTGTGAAATACCGAAATTAATGCGGATTTAATAGTTTTTGAAGTGCTCATTTAGTGTTGTCTTGTTAAGCTTGCAAATTTAGTAAAAGCAAACGGCTAAGGCAATAAAAAGATAATAACAAAAAACCATAAAAAATTAACAACTACTCAACCTGATAACGGGTTTTAAAATTTTCTACTAGAGTGGTATAGTCTCTAGGAGTTCTTCTGTCTTGGTTTTTACGCAAGAAAGGTAGCATTTTTAGCAAAATGCTATCGTTTTGTTTTTTCATAATTAGGGGTTTAGAATTAAAAACTATTAACAAAAAAATTATTCTGCATTTTCAATAAAATTTCGAAACCAATTGATAAATTGATTTAAAAAGGATTTATTTTTTTTAGTAAATTTACTTGATAAATTGCTTGATGCAACTGACGAGGTAAGATGTTCTTTACTCATTATTAGGGGGTTAATGATTAATAGAATTAATATAATTTGTTAAAATGTTCAACAAACATAGAAAAAAATAAATTAAAATGCAATTTTATTCTAAAATTGTAGCAACTTTTAGGCAAACATATTCTAAAAGCTCTTCATCTTTTTTTGTAAAAGGATTTGTTGTGTGAGAGTCTATATCTATTTGCCCAACGTTTTGATTATCAACAGAAATAGGAATTACAATTTCAGATTTTACTTTCCATCCACAAGAAATATAATTGTCTTGTTTGTTAACATCTTGTACCACAAAATTTTGGTTACTAACAGCAACTTGCCCACAAATGCCTTTGCCAAAAGGTATAATTGTATGTTCTGTTTCTTCGCCCGTATATTGAGCCAATTTTAATTCTTCTTTATCTCCGTTTTTAAAATAAAAACCTACCCAATCATAATAAGAGATTTCTTTTTCTAAATAATCGCAAATTGCTTGAAGTTTATTTTTTAAAGAAGTTTTGTTATTTATAATCTTATCTACTTGTTCTTTGAAAGTTTCTATATTCATTTTGTATATTCGTTATATAAAAATTGAGTTGCTAAAATAAATTAAAATTCATTGTGAAAAAACATAAAAATATTGTCATTTTTTTGGTTAAGTTTTTTGCTACCTATTTTATATTAGTGTCTATTTATAATTTTTACTTACACAACTCTCAACAAAAAGAAGGCGAATTTAAAACGGCTTCTATAACCACATTAGTGGCACATCAAACAGAGGGGTTGTTAGAGTTTTTTGGATATTATGCAGATGCTGTGCAACATAAAAAAGAATTATCGGTAAAACTTTTAATAGAAAATCAATATACAGCTAGAGTTATAGAGGGGTGCAATTCTATTAGTGTAATTATTTTGTTTGTAGCTTTTATTGTGGCATTTTCGGGCTCTATAAAAGCAACCATTATTTTTTCGATTTTAGGAAGTCTTTTTATTTATATAATTAATGTAATTAGAATTGCATTATTAACTGTGTTGATTTATAAATATCCTGAAAAACAAGAGTTTTTGCACAATTTAGTTTTTCCTGCAATTATATATGGTTGTGTATTTTTGTTATGGGTGATTTGGGTAAATAAATTTTCAAACTATAAAAGATGAATACATATTTAAAAATATTTTTGATAATTTGTCTTTTTATCTTGTTGTTTTTAATAAGAGGTTTTTCTGCTGATTTATTTTACGATCCATTAATTATTTATTTTCAAAACGATTATTTGTATACGCAAATGCCACAAATAGATGTTTGGCGTTTAATTGCTGATATGTTTTTTAGATATACTTTAAACTCATTAGTTACCTTAGCGATTATTTGGGTGTTGTTCGAAAGAAAAGACTATTTAAAATTTACAGGATTTTTCTTAATGTTGGCATTTATGATTCTTATCATTACTTTTGTAATTCTGCTAAAGGATAAGTTCGAAACAGGTTATTTATTACCTTTTTATGTAAGAAGGTTTATAATTCATCCATTGTTTTTATTGTTGCTTTTGCCTGCTTTTTATTATCAAAAACTTAGTAATAGATAATTTAACATCATTTTTAGAAAATCTTATTGTAAATTTGCGCTAGAAATGAAATCAAAACTTTCTAAAATAGCATCTTTTTTAATGGCACTTTTGGTGTTGTTTTCTACTTTTTCTTTTACAGTAGAAAAGCATTATTGTGGTGAGTTTTTAATGGATGTTTCTTTTATGGGTAATGCTGATGATTGTGGTATGGAAATGGAAACCATAAAAAAGAAAAACTGCTGTAAAGATGAGGTTCATCACATAGAAGGGCAAGATGAATTACAACAAAATTCTATGGATGATTTTGATTTTAGTAAGCAACAATTTGTTACTGCTTTTTATTTTTCTTATAGAGATTTATTTATCAAAAATGAATCTAAAAATAATTTCTATAAAGACTTTTCTCCACCAGATATACCTTTAGATTATCAGGTTTTATATCAATCTTTTTTAATTTGATTTTATAATTATTAACTATTTAAGAGTTTCTAGCAATTAGAAGCTAAGTTTATAATTATTAAAATCAAACACAATGAAAAAACATATTATAAGTAGTATTTTACTACTTCTCCCATTCATAATATTTTCTCAAACCGAATTTAAAGGAATGATTATGGATAAATCTAACCCTAAAGATAATTTAGGTGTTGAAGGCGCAAGTGTACATTGGTTAAATACCAATGTTGGCGCAATTACAAACAAAAAAGGCTGGTTTACAATTTCTTATAAAAAATCGTATAAGAAATTAGTTGTAAGTTATTTAGGTTATAAAACAGATACAATTACAATTACCAGCTTAAAACCAATTCATCATTTTTTAACCCCAGAAAGTGAGTTGGATGAAGTAACCGTTAGAACGCAGAAAAAAGCAACTTTTAAATCTACCTTAACAACAGCCAATGTTTTTACGGTAAATTCTGAAGAATTATTAAAAGCAGCTTGTTGTAATTTAGCAGAAAGTTTTGAAACAAATCCGTCTATAGATGTTAGTTTTTCTGATGCTTTAACTGGTACAAAACAAATAAGAATGTTGGGTTTAACAAGTCCGTATTTGTTAATCACGCAAGAAAATATTCCTTCTGTAAGAGGAGCATCTCAAGTTTTTGGACTCACTTTTACACCAGGAACTTGGGTAGAAAGTATTCAAATTACAAAAGGAGCAGGTTCTGTTGTAAACGGATTTGAAAGTATTTCTGGGCAAATAAATGCAGAATTGGTAAAACCTTTTTCTGATAACAAATTCTTTTTAAACGCTTATTCTTCTTTAAACGGAAGGTTGGAGTTAAACACACATTTTAATCAAAAAGTATCAGAAAAATGGCAAACAGGTTTCTATGTTCACGGAAATTATAGAGGTGAAAAATTTGACAAAAACAAAGATGGTTTTCTTGATAACCCTTTAGCAAATCAAATTAATGTAATGAATCGTTGGCAATTTACAGATGCCGAAAAAGGTTGGGTAAGTTTTATAAATGCACGTTTTTTAAAGGATGAAAAACAAACAGGAGAACTCAATTTTAATCCGCAAACAGATAGAGGAACAAAAAATGCTTGGGGTAGTGAAATTAAAACAAAACGTTTTGATGCATCTGCTAAATTAGGCTATGTTTTTCCAGAATTACCTTTTCAAAGTTTTGGTTTTCAGTTGGCATATAGCAATCATCAACAAGATTCCTATTTTGGTTTAAGAACTTATAATATCAACCATCAAAGTGTATATTCTAACTTCATTTTTAACTCGATTATTGGCGATACTAGAAACAAATTTAAAACTGGTTTGAGTTTTACTTATGATAAATTTGATGAATTGGTAAACATCAATAATTATGATAGAAAAGAAAATTCTTTAGGTGCTTTTTTTGAATATGCGTTTGATAATTTAGATAACTTTAGTTTTACTGCCGGTTTAAGAGTAGATACGCATAATTTATTAGGTACATTTTTAACGCCACGTTTTCATTTAAGATATGTTCCTTGGCAAAACAGTGTGTTAAGAGCCTCTTTTGGAAGAGGAAAAAGAAGTGCCAATATTTTTGCAGAAAATCAGCAATTATTTGCAAGTTCTAGACAAATAAAGATTGATGATGTTGGTGGAAAAATTTATGGTTTAAATCCAGAAATTGCTTGGAATTATGGAGTTTCTTATCTGCAGAAATTTAATATATTCAATAAAAAAGGTGATGTTACTTTCGATTTTTATCAAACCAATTTTCAAAACCAAGTGGTTGTAGATTGGGAAAATTCGCAGCAAATTTCTTTTTACGATTTAAACGGAAAAAGTATTGCCAACAGTTTTCAGGTAGAACTAAATTATAATATTGCGCCGTATTTCAATTTTAGAGCAGCTTATAAGTATTTCGATATTTCTACAGCTTACAAAAAAGGGAATTTACAGAAAGCAATTCAGCCTAAAAATAGATTTTTTGCAAACTTGTCTTATGAAACATCAGAAAAGGAAAATGGTGCTAAATGGAAATTTGATGTTACTTTTAATAGTATAGGCAAACAACGTTTGCCAAATACAAGTTCAAACCCTGTTCAGTATCAATTACCAGAATATTCTAAACCTTATCAACTGTTAAATTCGCAAATAACAAAAGTGTTTTCTAAAAAATTTGAAATATATGTGGGGGCAGAAAACTTAACAAATGTTCAGCAAAAAAATCCTATTTTAGCAAGCAATAATCCTTTTGGCTCGTATTTTGATACTACCATTGTGTATTCGCCAATTTTTGGACGAGCAGTTTACGCAGGATTACGTTTTAAAATAAAATAACCATTATGTCATTGCGAAGGAAGAATGACTGAAGCAATCTAATCTGTTTATTAATAGTGAAGATTGTATTGTAAACTCGCAACGACTCAAATAAAAACAAGTAAAAAATGAAAAAACTCATATTTATTTTAAGTATGTTAATGATTGGGTTTTCAGCACAATCACAAGAAGTAAAAAAGAAAAAAAACGCAAAAATTTCTTTTGAAGTTGATGGCATTTGCGGAATGTGTAAAAAGCGAATAGAAACTGCCGCCTTAAAAACAAAAGGAGTAAAATTTGCAATTTGGAGCGTAAAAACGCATCAATTAAACCTTATTATGGATGAGCGTAAAACGGATGTTACTACTGTGCAAAAAAATATTTTAAAAGTAGGACATGATGTTATTGGTTTTGATGATAAAAAGTTAGAAGCTACTAAAGAAGCCTACAATTCTGTACATCCTTGTTGTAAATACAGAGATGAAGAGATTATTCTAGATCATCAAGGAGAATTAAAAAAACAAAAAAAGAAACAATAATGAAAAAAATAATAGTAATAATAGCTGCAGTTTTTGCTGTAAGTTTAGTTTTTACTTCTTGTAAAGAAACTAAAAAAGAGCAGAAAACAGAAGTAACTAAAGATTTATCAAAAGAACAGAAAGAAGGCGTTTATGAGTACCAATGTCCTATGAAATGTGAGAAAGAGAAAACATATAAAAAAGAAGGTAAATGCTCAGTTTGTGAAATGAAATTAAAGAAAAAAGTGGATAAAAACCTTGATAATCATCAATAAAAAACGGCAGTATCCAAAAAACTGTGTAAATAGAAAACTAGGAGGGTTTTAAAACCCTCCTAGTTTTTTTATTAAT